>CAMZLB010000051.1 GCA_947311515.1 Candidatus Moraniibacteriota bacterium
ATAGGAGAAAAAAAATATTTTAGTATTAATAGTACAAATGCAATATATTATTGTTTGAAATATGGATTTAGAGAATTGGCTATAATAGAAACTAGGACTTTAGAAAAAATAAAATAAATTCTCCATATGTGCTTTATGTTAGAATATAAGAGTAATAATATTGAACAAAGATTTGCAAAAGTTAACATCTATGGACTAATGGAAAAGCTGAAAGAGTTATCAGAACTTTATTAGAAATGTGGCATAATAAAACTGAATTTAAAAATAGAGATCATACAAAAAAAGAATTGATAAGATTTGTAAATTACTACAATACAATTAAGTCACATAAAGGAATAGATGGCAATACTCCTATAGAACAATTGATTAGTTATTTTTATCCTAAGGAAATGAAAATAATGTGGTAGATTTTAACATTTGATGCATATATTAAACTGTATGGATAATGAAATAATACAACTCATATTACATAAAGGATATTTTATAATGTTTTTTATTATGATTATCGAAGGACCTGTGATAACTATTATTTCGGCATTCCTTGCTTCGTTAGGATTCTTTTCTGTATTAATTGTTTTACTTCTATCTATTTTAGGTGATGTTATAGGAGATTTATTTTTTTATTACATTGGAAAATATTTTGGATTGGATTTTATTGATAAATTTGGAAAATATTTTGGAATGAATTATAAACGATTTAGAAAGGTAAGTGAGTTATTTAAAAAGCATGAAGGAAAAGTTATTTTTACGTCAAAGGCAACTACCGGATTAGGTGTTATAACATTTATAGCAGCAGGAATAGTGAGGATGGATATAACAAAATTTCTTAAATTTTCTATTTTTGGAGGCATTATTTGGAGTGTTTTTTTGATTTCTGTAGGATACTTTTTTGGATATTTATACGAAGAAATTTCAGCTTATATTTCATGGTCAAAATGGGTTTTAATAGTCGTTTTAATTATTTTTATAACAGTATTTAGATTTTTGAAAAAAAAGAAAAAGAGTATTTTGGAATAATTTTATATAATTAAAAATCAAGTAATGAGTTTAATGTTTCATTTTTTTGTCGGAATTATTAGATTTTTTGGTAGAAGTATTTTAGATTCTTTTTAAGAATTCTATTGAAAGTTGAGGAAAAGTGTTAAAATATTAGGCTTTGAAAAAAATATTATTTATTGAGTATCTAGGTAGGCTTGTGGATAAAAGTTATGCACAGTTTTGAATTGACAATATTTTTTGATTTGATACAATTAATTTTGCGTATTTAATTATGCGTTTTTATTTTTGAAATGAATATAATAAGTAGAAAATAAATTTAATAAGTAAACTAGTTTATGACAATATTAATTGATGATTCAGTACCCCCGTCGAGCAATTCTTTAAAAATAAAGATAAGAATATTCAGTAAATCCGTAGTTGGTTTTGTATTTCTTGTTTCAGTTATGTTTTGTATTATTGATTACTCAAGTGTTTATGCTTCAGAAGAACAAGAAGAAATATCTATTGAGCAAAAGCGTTATGTAAGATGTCAATTAAGAGAAAGTATAAGTAAGTCAGGTAATAAATTTACACTAGAAGACAATAAAGAGTGTAAAAAAGAGGCAATTTATGGAGAAGAGATTCTTAGGCGCACAGAACACTTACGTTCTGTGTTGGATGGACATCCCATGGAGTCAATGTCAGAGGCGTTGGGAAAAATTGATCCAAAAGTGGCGGCATTTATAGTGGGAATTGGAAAACAAGAAAGTAATTGGGGAAAAAGGTCTCCATGGAAGTCTGGTATGGATTGTTATAATTATTGGGGATATAAGACATCAGGAAGTAGAGGTCAGGCTTTAGGTCATGCGTGTTTTGGTTCTCCTGAAGAAGCTGTTAAAACTATAGCAAAAAGAATAAATTATTTTGTTTATGATACGGGTAGAGACACGCCAAGAAAATTATTGGTGTGGAAATGTGGAAAGTCTTGTGCATCACATGATCCTAAAGGAGTCGCTAGATGGGTATCAACTGTTAGAATCTATTCTCAGAAAGTATTAGCAGTTCCGAATTTGGAAAGTGAAGAGAGTAAAAAAAGAATCATTGCAATAAATGATTCAAAATAAAAAATGCAATAAATTACCTTGTCTAAAGTATTATTTTAATATAAAATTACTACTAGAACCTATTGGATCATAAGGAAAATAGATTTTAATAAATTTAAATAATATGGAAACAACAATAATACTAGTATTTTATATAATAACACTGTTTTATAGTATCATACTTCATGAAATTTCACATGGAGTTGTGGCTCTATGGTTGGGCGACAGAACTGCAAAGGATCTTGGTAGGATAACGCTGGATCCAATTCCTCATATTGATGTAGTTGGATCTATAATAGTACCACTTGTTATGATTTTTACTTCAGGAATTGCCTTTGGATGGGCAAAGCCTGTTCCTTATAATCTTAATAATATAAGAAATAAAAAGTGGGGAGATGTTTTGGTTGCATTTGCTGGACCTACAACAAATTTTACATTAGCTCTTATTGCGGCTATAGTCGCTGCTTTTATTCCCTTAGCTAATCTTACTAAGCAAAAAATTGTAATATCTATGATGCAAAGAGATTGGTCAGGTCTAGCTGGTTATGTTATGGGAGATGTAGCTTCTGTAATATTTTCTATTATGTCTATGATTATATTTTGGAATATATTACTTGGTGTATTTAATTTAATTCCAATTCCTCCACTTGATGGTTCAAAATTATTGTATAAATTTATAAATTTAGACATAAAAACACGAATATTCTTAGAACAATGGGGGATTCTTATTATATTTGGTTTTCTTATGATTCCAGTATTTAGTGCAGGATTTCATTTTATTCTTAGTATCGTTTGGAATAGTTTTTTTCATATTTCCTTTTTATAAAAAATACGCTTCGGGGTCGTTGCACTTTATTTTTCCTCCGTTACTCTACGGAAAAATAACCCTCGCACAACACAGTATATGCAGTTCACTCGCTATACCTAGTTCTCCTATATTTTGTACTGTGTTCCGAAAATATCACAAATTATTGAAATGTTAAGGATATTATGTGGTATACTTAAATTATAATTATAGAAGAATAGATATGAAATTTGAATTTAATAAGGAAGAGTTTGAAAGTTTGATGAAATTGGTTTACTGGGGAAATTGGATGGCTAATGCAAATAAATCAGGTGATAAAATTGATAAATATGAATTTGTGAAAAATAAGGTATTTTTAAAAGCTGATGAGGCAGGACTTGGAGATTATATTAGTACAAAAAATGGAGAAATTCATGTAACACAAAAATTTGAGGAAGAAACAGACATTAATGAAATTCATGATGAATATGATGAAGATACATTTTGGGGGGAATTGGCAGACAGATTAGCTATGAAGGAATTTATGAAAACATATAGCAGCGAAGAAATCAAATTGATGTCTATGGAAGAAAGAGTTGAAAAAAGTAGAGAGTTTTTTGAGAAATATGAAGAAGAGATAAGAAATAATGGACTTGATAAAATTGAACTTGTCAAAGGTATTTAATTAGGTTCCTTGTAAGTTCAAGGAAAAATTACAAAATTTCAAAAGTTAATTTCATCTTATTTCCAAGATATAATTCATAAAAATATTATAAGCAAAAGCTTTTAAAAATATATTTTAGATTTTTCTATTACAATAATTTATAAAAATGAAAATAGCAATAATAGGGGCGATGAGAGAGGAAATAGAACCACTTCTTGAGAAATTTGATAAGTATAATCTTGTTGAATATGGGGGAAATAAATATTATGAGGTAAGGTATGGAAATTTAGAAATTATTATTGTTTATTCAAAAATTGGTAAAGTTTTTGCAACATTTACTGCGACTATATTATTAGAGAAATTCAGATGTGAAATGATATTATTTTCAGGTGTGGCTGGCGCCTTAAATTCTAAGTTAAAAATTGGAGATTTTGTAATAGCAAGTAAAGTATGTCAACATGATGTAGATATTACAAAGTTTGGTCATGATTATGGATATATCCCAGAAAGTTCAGTTTATATTGAGTCAGATAAACAAATTAGGTGTGTAGCAAAAAGTGTCGCAGAGAAGTTAGATGTCTCAATTAGTGAGGGTATTATTGCAACAGGCGATCAGTTTGTAGGAGATGATGAGATGAAATATTTTATAAAAAATAATTTTTGTGCAGATGCACTCGATATGGAAAGTGGTGCTGTGGCTGTGGTTTGTAAAAATTTAGATATTCCATTTTTTATATTGAGAATAATAAGTGACACAGCAAATAAAGATGCAGATATAAATTTTCAAGAGTTTATCAATGAAATTACAAAAAAGAGTGCAGCTTTTATGTTTGAATTAATAAAAGAATTGATAAAAAAACAAAAGTTAAATATTTAGATTTTACCAAATGTTTAACTTTATTACTAAAATTTTTTGATTTTAGTAAATTATACAAACTTAGGATTAGGATTTATTAGATTCTTACATGTTATATACTGTTTTTGATGCAAAAATCATTTAAAGAAAATCTACAAAACTCCAAAAGTTACTTTTTTTATTTTTTTATAAAACACAATTTATAAAAGTCCTATAAATAAAGACTTTTGAAAATATATTTGAGATTTATTTTCTTAATTTTTGTTAATATCTAGTTTTGCAGACATTTTTTAATAAATTTAGAATAGGGTATTATTTCTTTTCTACTCAAAAATTATTAATGAAATTTTTTTATTAATAATTGATATGGAGGTAATTTGTTTATTTATAGTATTTTTCGTGATAGTATATAATTATATATAGATTGCTAATAAAATGTTTATGATAAAAAATATAAGTAAAGAGGTCTCTGAAAAGAGTAAGTTAGGTGGAGGCAGTTCTGATAAAAAAGAAGAAATAAAAAAGAGTAAAATTGATGATAGAGCTACTATAATAAAAGAAAATAATGTCGAAGATAAGTATAATGACGCTGTGCAAATGGCACAGTCTTCTGATTATCAAAATGTGAGTCATAAGATAAATAAAGATAAGGATAATTATGCAGGTTTTTGGGTGCGTTATGTTGCATATACTATTGACGGATTTATTATAGGAATAATTATTATACCAATTTTTTTTATTATGGGCATAATAATTGCGGTAATAGATTCATTTTCCGAAAGTACAATTGTACAAATAATTTTAAATATTTTGCCTTATTTGATTAGTTTTGGTGTAGGATTAGTTTATTATGCCATGACTACAAACCACTATCAGGCAACACTTGGTAAAATGGCAGTTGGAGTCAGAGTTGAGTCAGAAAATGGTAAAAGGTTAGAATTAAAGTCTTTAGCTATGCGGGAGACAATTAAAATTGTAGCATCATTTTTTTTGCCTATTTTACATGTAATTATAGCATTCACTGGCAAAAAACAAGGATTACATGACTTTGCAGTAAAAAGTGTTGTAGTATATGTTGATTCTATTAATAGAGCTAGAGGATGGGTTGTTGGTATAGTGCTTGGTTTGCAGGCTTTTTTGATTATATTTGGAATATTGATAATTGGTTTAATTGTGGTAATTGCATTTACTGCTGAAATAATTAAGAGTTGAATGCGTATGAATGTTCTGTACAAAGATTTGGAGACTTGTAAAGTTATGAATATAAATTTAAAATTGATTACTTAATAATTGAAAAATATGAGTTTTATATTTCCATTAATATTTGCAGTTTTTTTAGTAGTAGTTTCTGGAGTAATATTGGCTATGAAGTTCTTTTTTCCGCATCATAGAAAAATTTCATTATTTATGTATATTATAGGATGGATTCCATTTTTTTATGCAGTTTTTAATAGAAAAAAAGATTTTTTGGAATATCAGCAAATAATACATACTTGGATAGCTCTTTTTTGGGTGCATATTTTATTTCTTTTGGCTATAGTACTAACTTCTTATGTATTATTTATATTATTTCCACTAGCTAGAAATGAATTTGTAAATAAAGAATATGAAGAGTCAATTAGCTTAATATTAGAGGATAGAAAAAAACTTTTAAATTTGAATGAATCATTTAAAAAACTTTTTAATGATAAAATGAATAGTTTTTTTCAATTAGATTTAAAAAATAATCCTTCAAAAAAAAAGGAAGAGATTGAAGAATTTTGGTTTGAATTTTTAGAAGCAATGTTTAAAATTAGAATGTTTAGAAATAGATACAAAACTTTTTTTGTCTTAAATTCAGAGAAAGATAAAAATCTATATAAAGAAGCATTTTTGAATGGTTATTACGCATTTACTATGCAAAATTTTTACAGCTTAAAAATTTCTAAACTTGTGACTGATATTAACATGAAGACATTTCTCAATCAGGATAATAAAGAACAGGGCTTTTCTATTGGTATGTTGAGCAAAATAACAAATAATCTTACAAAATTCTCAGAACTTATTCCTTTGAATATTGGGAGAATTTTTTATAGCATCTTAAAAAGAGATGAGTTAATTCCATTAAATATTAAAAAAGATATAGATGTTTTTTTGAGAAGTACTGATGAAAATACTTCTTTTTATGCTAAGCTTATCATAGTTAAGCCACTAAGTTTTGTCGAAAATACTGCATATAAACTTTGGTATCCAATACAAAAGAGACTAGCTTTACGAATAAGTAAGATAAAAATATCCCTAAGGAAGAATCTTATAAATGAAAGAGTTATTAATAAGTATAGAGATAAATTTGAGCCATGTGATATCTTTTTAGAAAGGAAAGAATGGCGTATTACTAACATAGGAATTCCTGGATTTTGGACTCATAGTGCTATGTATTTAGGAGAAATGTCTGATTTAGATGGATTTTTTAATGGTATAAAAGATCTTAATGGAGTTAGCTTTTCTAAATATGTAGAAAATAATTTTCCTAATATATTCTATAAGTTTTCAAGTAATGATGAAAATAAATTTAAATTTTCTGTTATAGAATCTGCAAGAGATGGAGTTGTATTTACTTCTTTAGAGTATACTACTAAGGCAGATTCATTAGCTGTTTTACGATTAAAAAAATTATCAAAAGAGCAGAAATTTAAAATTATATTGAATGCATTTAAGTATTATGGAACACCATACGATTTTAATTATAGTTTTGCTAGATATGATGGAATCTTATGTTCAGAATTGATTTATAAATCATATCAGGGTATTTCAAATATTAATATTGATTTAGATTATATAAATGGTGAGCCGATAGTGACACCAAATATGTTTGCAAAGAAGTTTGCAAAAGAATACAATACAAAAAATGAAGAATTAAAATTGGTATTATTTCTAGACGGTGATGAAAAAGGAAGAATTGCTAATAGAAAAGGTAGAAGGGATTTTATAGAAACATGGAGGAGACCTATGTGGCATATAGTTAAGGATTATTTTTGAAAATATTATAATTAATATTAAATTTTAGAAAAAGTAAAAAGTTTCATATTTTACGATAAAAAACATTAAGGAATAGACAGGATTATTGGGGAATTATAGTGAAGTTTTGGATTATCTTATGACCTACTAAAAGGTCTTGAGAAGATATTGTTCTATAAAACTTATGTGCTTTTTACATATATGTAAAAAATATAAACAAGTTATCATATAGAAAAAATATAGGAAAAATAAGTCAAATATAAAGATATGTAGATGAATGAGATATATTTTTATGAGATTTTGAGAGCAAAAATGAAAAAAGTAGTTACTTTGATAGAAATGCTTGTGGTTATAGCTATAATTGGTATGTTAGCAGGTGTGGTTTTGGTATCGTTATTATCTACAATAAAAAATCTAAGATTACAGAATTTCAGACTAGTGTTAGTAGTCTTGCTTCGGTAATGAGTATAGAATGTGAAGGTACTGGAGGTAATATTGCAAATGTAGACATATCTAAGTTGTAATCGGTTAATACAATAAGTTTAATTGAATATACATATCCAAATCTTGGTATAATAGATGGAACTTACGTATTTTTAACTGTAGTAGCGGAGTCTTTAGTTAGATGTATTTGGTACATCAGTAAATATAACTGTGAAGCTAAGAGAGGTCGTTGTTAAATAGGGTGGAAATAGAGCTAAATTGAACTGCTTGGTGTAGTATCTTAGTTTCTCTAATGAGTTAAGTTTTTAGTGTATTTTGAAAGTTCGTTTTGTCGTGGTATAATCAGAAAATAAATACTGATAAACTAAGGATATGAAAATTATAGTTAGTGATAAAAAATCTAAAAATGAAGTAAAAATAATTTTTTCACAAGATGTTGATAGTACTTGTTTAATAACAGGAGGAAAAGAAGATGTTATAATGATGAAAACTGAAAAGGTTGATAAGATGACTAGACGAAAGTGGTATTTACTTGTGAGAGAAATGATAAAAGAGGTAAGAAAACATAAAATAGAAAGCGTTAGAGTTATTTGGAGTGAAATAACTGCATATGAAGAACTTGGGGAGAATCTAGGACAGGCTTTTGCAGAAAATGTAATAATGGCAAATTATGAATTCAGAAGGTATAAGAAAAAACCAAAAGAAGGCTGGAAAGATATTAAAAAAATTGTTATTGATGCAAAAAAACAAGATCAGTTAAAACTTAAAAAATCTATAAAAAAAGGATTGGTAATTGCTAAATATGTAAATATTTGTCGTGATTTATCAAATACACCAGGTAATGATATGACGCCAAAAATCCTTGTATCAGAAGCAAAAAAAATGGCAAAGGAAGTAGGAATTGGTGTAAGTGTATTAGGTGAAAAACAAATAAAGTTAAAAAAAATGGGTGGCTTGATAGCTGTAGGACAGGGAAGTGCAAATGAAAGTCAGTTTATAATAATGACTTATAATGGAGCTGATAAAAAATCAGATAAACCAATTGTTTTAATTGGAAAGGGCGTAACGTTTGATACTGGTGGAGTAGATACAAAACCTCATCCATATGCACTTGATATGATGATGGATATGAGTGGCGGAGCAGCTGTAATTTCTGTAATTTCTGCATTAGCGAAATTAAAAGTAAAGAAAAATATCATAGCTTTAGTGCCCGCTGTTGAAAATATGCCTGATGGAAAAAGTTTTAAGCCAGGAGATGTTCTCACCATGATGGATAATACAACTGTAGAGGTAGGTCACACTGACGCAGAAGGAAGACTGATTCTTGCAGATGCTATAACTTATGCAAAAATTTATAAACCAGATATAGTTATAGATGTAGCTACTTTAACAGGAGCTTCATTAATGGCTTTAGGAGAGAGGGCTACGGCTGTATTCACTAGAGATAATAAACTTGCAAAAAAGACTATATTATCAGGCGAAAAAACTGGAGACTTTGTATGGAGATTACCTCTTTGGGAGGAATATGAATCAGAAATAAAAGGAAATGTTGCTGAAATTTCAAATATAGGAACTAAGAATAATTATGGAGGTGCAATAACTGCTGCAATTTTTCTTCATCATTTTGCAAAAGATTTTAGGAGCTGGATGCATCTTGATATTGCTCCAACTATGACTTCAGTATTTGATGAATATTTAGCAAAGGGAGCAAAGGGGTCGTCAGTTAGGTTGTTAGTTGATTTATTATGTGATGAATGATTTTCAAAAAGAAGAAAAAAGATATGGCGAATTACAAAAAAATATTTATGATAGCTTTTTGAATTATTGTAAAATTTTTCCAAATGAAAAAGAGGATATGAAAAAGTTGTCTGAGTATATTAGAAATGAAAGTGATTTAAATTCTAGAAAAAATATGCTTGGACATGTAACAGCTAGTGGTATCATTATAAATGATGATATGGAGATATTACTTATTTATCATAATGCTTGCAAAAAATATCTTCAGCCAGGTGGACATATTGATGATAATGATATTAATGTACAAAATGCGGCCTTGCGTGAAGTTTTTGAAGAAACAGGATTAAAAAATGTAACATTGCATCCGTGGCATGAAAAAAATAATTCTCCTATAAATATAGATATCCATAAAATAAATATTAGACCAGAAAAAAAAGAGGATGAGCATTTTCATTTTGATTTTATGTTTATATTTAAAACTTCAGAAAAAAATATAAATTTACAAATTGAAGAGGTTAGTGATTTCAAGTGGATAAGTATAGAAAATTTTTCAATATATAACATAGATAACAGGCACATAAAGACAAGTATCCAAAAAGGACTTAATAGAAAACTTTTATAATTAAGTTTGCTGTAATATCTTTATTTAAATTTATTTTTAACTTTTACTTAATTATAGGATTTTTATAAACTGTATTTTGTAAAAAATAAGAATAATAATTTTTGGAGTTTTTCAGACTTTCTTTAATAAAAATAATTATTAAGAATATTTTTTTATATATACTCAATGGAAGAATTAGTATGAATATATTTGAGTAAATTTTAAATAATACATAAATATTAAAAAGGTAGTGTGTAGTTTATAGATTTATTTTCAGCTTTCTTATTCCAATCGGATGTGTCTAGTGTAATATCTACTACATCTAGTAAATCTTTAAATTTTAGTTTTTTGTGTTTAAGTGCGTACTCATATATGTCTTTAGTTACTTTTACATCGTCTCTGCAGTATTTTTCAATTTTCTTTATTTCACCAGATTTCCACCATTCGATAGCTTGAAGTCCATGACCACTTTTTCCGACTCCTATGGTAGCTTCTGCCACGTTATCCAGTCTTATTGAGCGTCCAAGGGATTTTTTTATTTCTTTTAGTAAATCAAGTGAACCAATAGCTGTTAATTCTCCCGGGTAATATTTATCAAGTAAGGGAATGTCAAAATGATTAGAATTATATCCTATAAGTAAATCAGTTTCCTCAAGAATCGGCCAAAGATCTGTCATGTTTTCTTCTGTAAATGTTTTGTATTTACCATCTTTGTAATCAAATATTACTAGAAGTGAGATATCTAAATCCCGTGCTTTATTTGAACCCACTTCTTGAAAAGTATTTTTTGTTTCTATGTCAAATACAATTTTTCGCATGGTTTTATAGTTAAGTATTAATATTTAAAATCTAAATAAATAGAAATTAAAATGTTTTTATTATTTTATCATTTAGTTTAATATGTTACAATAGAATGACTTAGGGAATATTCATAAATTTTCAAAATTAATTAAAGATTTGTAAACATTCTTCAATTAATTAGAAAAAGTATATTACTATGAAGTAATAAACTTACCACTTGGTAAGTTTTCAGTTAAATTTGCAAATTTTAGTACAGATTGTTAAATTTTTTACATTAAGACATGACTAAAAAAAATAATGTCACTGCGATAAAAATTCATTAAATTTTCTTTGAGATATTTTTAAGAAAAATCTATAAAATTATTCTTATTATTCTTTTTTATAAAATGTAATTTATAAAACCTATTATATAAACACTTATAAAAATACATTTTATATTTCTTTTCTTAATTTTTTTCTAATAATTTAGTTTATTGGTCTCTCCTTTAATGATGGGTTCAAGTTTTATATTAATATATACAAATTTAGTAAAAATATGAAAGGAATATTGATTCGTGTGGTTATAATTTTGATTACTGGAGGTATTTTTTGGTATTGGTACAATTCACCTGTAGCAAAGGAAATAAATTCAAACAATGTTCTAATAATTTCTGGTGAGGATAATTTTCAAAAAAAAGAAAATAATGAATTTAAAAAAAAGGTAGAAGTTGGAAATAAAAATGTTGTAGAAAAAAAAATTACGGAAGAAAATAAATTAATAAAAGAAAAAAAACAAGATTTAGTTAAAGTCTTAGTAGAGGATATAAAAATTGATGTCCCGTTTATTTTACAAGCACCAAAATTTCAATGGACGGATAAAAAATTTCAAGATGCTTGTGAAGAAGCTTCAATTTTGATGGCACATAGATGGAAAAATGGAAATGGAAAAATGTCAAAGAATGCTGCAACAAAAGAATTAGAAAAAATGTTTAAACAAGAGTCAATATTTTTTGATAAATCAAATGTTATAGATACATCAGTTGAGGATACAGCACGTTTTGCACGAGAATATTTTAGAGAGGAATTTGAAGTTGTAGATGTGACTATGAATAGTATCTATACAGCACTTGCAAACGGATCTATAGTTATAGTACCAACAAATGGAAAAATGTTAAATAATCCAAATTTTTCAAATGGAGGACCAGAAAGACATATGCTTGTTATAACTGGATATGATAAAAGTAAAAAGGAATTTATAACAAATGATCCTGGAACTAGAAAAGGAGAAGGATATCAGTATCCAAGGAGCAGACTGTACAATGCAGTGCGTGATTATAAAACAGGAAACAAAGAACCAATAAATGGTGTGAGTAAAAAAATGATACTAGTTGAAAAATGAACTTACTTCTAAATAATAAAATATGAGATAAGTAAGATATAAAGAATAAAAATTAATAAAATAAATCTAAAATGTATTTTTATAAGTGTTTATATAATAGGTTTTATAAATTACATTTTATAAAAAAGAATATAAGAATAATTCTGGAATTTCGTAGGTCTTTCTTGAGGGATAAGTTTAATAGACTTTTTTAAACATTTTTTTTGAAACTCATGCTATAATATGAAATATATACAATAATTTTTTGCAAATAATATGAATATAAATAAGTTAGACGATTTTACAATTGTTATTGCAGGTCAGGCTGGTCAGGGAGTTGAGAGCGTGTCAGTCGTGATGGCGCATATCCTTAAAAAACAGGGATATAACGTCTATGCATCAAAAGACGTTATGAGTCGTGTTCGTGGAGGGATGGATTCTGTTTCTCTTAGGGTTTCTACGGATAGAAAGGATGCTTTCGTGGACAGAATTGATTTGTTTATTCCGTTACACTCAGGTGGATATAAACATTTAGAACATCGTATTAGTGAAGATACTGTAATCATGGGAGTTGAGAATCCAACTGATACAAAAAGAGAGGTTAAAAAAATAAATTTCATTCAAGTTGCACAAGATATCGGAAATAGAATATTTGCAAATATTGTAGCAGCCGGAGCAATATGTGGATTTTTGGGAATCAATAAAGAGCTACCTATAAATAAATTAAAAGAATTTTTTACAAAAAAAGGTGATGAAATAGTTAATAAAAATATAGAAGCGTTTAAAAAAGGGTATCTTTCAGGTGCACATGTGGCTTTTAATCTAGATATAGAATTTTCTTTAGTAAATAAAAGTGATATGGAAGATTATGTTTTTATGATTGGAGCTGAAGCAATTGGTTTTGGTGCTCTTGCAGGTGGATGTAACATGATGTCATCTTATCCTATGTCACCAGCAACTGGAGTTTTGACATTTTTAGCTCAAAATGCAAAAAAGTGTGGAATATTAGTTGATCAGGCAACTGATGAGTTGGGGGCTATTAATTCTACGATAGGAGCATGGTATGCAGGAGCTCGTGGCATGGTTACCACATCAGGTGGTGGATTTTGTCTTATGACTGAAGCTGTGTCACTTAGTGGTATGACTGAAACACCTGTAGTGATTCATGTAGCTCAGAGACCAGGTCCTGCAACAGGATTACCTACGAGAACTGCTCAGGAAGATTTGAATTTAGTATTATATGCGGGTCACGGTGAATTTATGAGAGCTATCTTTTCACCAGGATTACCAGAAGATGCATATAATATAACGGCACATTCATTTGATATAGCTGATACATTTCAAATTCCTGTATTCATACTTACTGATCAACATTTTGTAGATGCATTATACTGTGCTCCTATTGGTGAATTTAGTGAGAAAAGTTTTGAAAATAATATAGAGGTTACAGAAAAGGATTATAAAAGATACCAATTAACAGATAGTGGTATAAGTCCAAGAGGCATACCTGGAAATGGCAAGGGTCTTGTGATGGCTGATAGTGATGAACATGATGAGCAAGGTAGAATAACTGAGGATATGGAATTTTTGAGACCAGCTATGATGGAAAAAAGATTTTTCAAAAGAAAAAAATTGCTAGAGGAAGTTGCATTATTACCTGAAGTCACCGGAGAAGATGATTATGAGATATTAGTTATCTCTTGGGGAACGAATAAGGCAGTTGTAAATGAAGCTATTGAAAGATGCAGTAAAGACAGTATTTCCCATGCATATTTTCCTCAATTATTTCCGTTCAATAAGAAAGTTAAAGATATCCTCAAAAAGGCTCAAAGGCTAGTTATTGTAGAAAATAATGCAGTTGGACAATTTGCAAATTTAATAACTCAAGAAATTGGCATTAGTTTTTCTGAAAGAATTCTTAGTTGCAATGGGAAACCGTTTAGCGTGGAAGATCTGGAAGAAGAATTTAATAACTTATAATCTACATATATGACCAAGACAGAACAAAATGAAAAATCATTTGACATACCAAAAAGTATCGATAATCAATGGTGTCCAGGATGTGGAAATTTTTCAATTCTTCATATTATCAAAAAAAGTTTAAAAGATGTTGATTGGAGTCCTCAGGATACAGTTTTTGTGAGCGGAATAGGACAAGCTGCTAAATTTCCTCAGTATTCGGGAGCAAATTATTTTAATGGATTACATGGTAGAGCATTACCTGTTGCAACTGGAATAAAAGCATCAAATCCAAATTTGAATGTAATTATTACTAGTGGTGATGGAGATATATATGGAGAAGGAGGAGATCATTTTATACATACTATAAGAAGAAATCCAAATATCACTTTGATAGTGCACAATAATATGATATACGGACTAACAAAGGGACAGGCATCACCTACTTCTGAAATTGGGTTAACTACTCCTGTTCAACCAGATGGAGTTTACACAGAACCTATTAATCCAATTGCTATGGCTATATCTCTAGGTGCACCATTTGTTGCTAGAACAAGTGCAGGTAATCCTAGACATGCTCAAGACATTATAACTCAAGCATTTGAGTTTGAAGGACTTTCAGTTATAGATATTTTTCAACCATGTCCAGTTTTTAATAAGGTTAATACTTATCAATGGTTTAATGAGCACACATATGTATTAGATGAGGCTTATAATCCTAGTGATAAAGTAAATGCATTTGAAAAATCATTGGAGACTGATAAATTTCCATTGGGAATAATATATAAAAATGAAAATAGAGCAACATTTGAAAATGCAATAGGGATTTATAGTGAAAACAAAGAACCTCTCTATAAGAGAAAAATTGATTTCAGTATTATAAATAATTTATTGAATGAACGTAAGTGATTCTGTGATAAATTATTTTCCCCTAAAGGTCTGTCTGAAATTTTTTATTTTACTTAAAATACTTGAATTTTCTTTAATTTTCATTATTTCTGATAAAAAATTTAAAATTCTAGTAATAAAGTGAGATATGATACAGGTTATAAGGTCTATGGTGTGATATACTTAAATAGGATTTAGAAAAATATTTTTAATATTTATTTTTATCTAAATAACTTTAATTTACAAACTAATTTTCGTACACTTTACTTTTTTTGTATATTTGCTATACTCTCTTAGTATAAGTATACAGATAAATATTATATGCAACATACAATTTTAATTATACAGGCGATAACAGCAATTTTGTTGATAGTTTCAATTCTCTTACAGAGTCGGGGTGAGGGATTAGGTGTGCTTGGAGCAGATATAGGAGGCTCTCATCATACAAAACGTGGATTTGAACAATTCCTCTATCAAGCTTCAATTGTGTTAAGTGTTGCTTTTATAGGTATGAGTATAATATCCGTATCTATAAATGCTTAGCTTTTAATTTATAACTTACACGTATTTCAAAGATTACTCTTCGCCAAATATTATCCCTAAAACAGTGGTTTTATGTCACTAGACATATTTCTATTGTTCAAAAATTAATAATTATTTTATTAATTCTATCTTTTATAGTGGTGAGTATTTGGTGGGGATATACATCATATATTAGATTAACAATGCCAGTTCCTGCAAAAGGAGGTCATTATATCGAGGCTATTATGAAACAGCCTAGATTTATAAATCCACTAATCTCTCCAGGGTCTTCAATTACGGATAAAACAATTACAAAGTTAATTTTTGGTAGTTTATTTAGTTATGATAAAAACGGAATATTACAAAAAGATTTAGTAGAGAGTTATGAGATTGCTGAAGATGGTAAAAAATATATTATAAATCTAAAAAAAGACATATTTTGGCATGATGGAGAAATATTTAATGCTGACGATGTAATTTATACTGGAAATATTGCAAAAAATCCAGATTATGGTTTAGTGGGTGTGAGTTCGGATATTAGATTAGCTTGGAGAGATGTGAACATTGAAAAAAAAGATGATTTTACTGTAGTATTCTCTTTTGAGAAGACTAAAGTTGATTTTTTACATGTCTTGACACTTGGGATTCTTCCAGAGCACATATGGAGCAATGTTCCAATTGAGCAGTTTAATGTTTCAGAATATAATGTTAAGCCGGTAGGATTAGGGCCTTATGAATTTGTAGATGTTTCAGTTGATTCAGAAAATCTTGTGCAAGAATATATACTTAGAGCATATGATAAATATCACAAAGGTGAGCCATATATAACAAAATTTTCATTCAAATTTTTTGTAGATAGAGATTTGGTCTTATCGGCTTACAAGAGTGGTCAGATTAGTGGTATAACACTGGACTTAAGAGAACAATTAGAAACATTATTAGTAAATGATATTAAAACTTTTATAGAATTACCGTCTTACTATGCTGTTTTTATGAATAAAAATAAAAGTGTGCCACTTGCATACAAAGAAGTTAGACAAGCACTAACATTAGCAACTGATAGAAATGAAATTATAAGTGCTGTTTTTGGAGAGGTTGCTCAACCAGTAACATCTACATTATTACCAGGAATGAATGGATATGATGATAAGTATAAAGAAGATTTTAGTATTAGTAAGGCTCAGGATATTTTAGAAAATGCTGGTTGGAAGGTTGGTGAGGGTGGAATACGAGGTAAAAGTGATGAAGAGATTTTGTCATTTACATTGATTGTAAGAGAAGGACAAGAGCAACTTGTTAGTGTTGCAACAATGTTACAAAAACAATGGCATAAAATTGGTGTGAATATGAAAATTAAAGAAGTTAATAAAGATGAGCTTGCTGTAAATGTTATTAAGCCTAGGAAATATGAAGCTATTCTTTTTTCTCAACCGCTTAGGTGGGATAGTCCATATATGAAAAATTTGTGGCATTCTGATAGCAGAGAAGATCCGGGAAGAAATTTTTCTCAATTGGATGATAAAAAAATAAATGAAGCAATAAAGGCACTCAATACAGAACTGAATACAGATAAAAAAGTAGAATATTATAAGATAATTCAAGAAAGAATAAAAGAAGAAAGTCCAGCTGTGTTTTTGTTTGCTCCGGGGTTTTTCTTTGTTCATTCAGACGCTTTAAAGGGAGCTAATGTTACTAGGGCAAATGTTTCATATGATCGTTTCTCTGATGTTAATGAATGGTATGTGACTGAGAAAAGAGTAAAAAGAAATAAAAAAAGCAAATCATAAGTATTACTAGTATTATCCATACTTTCAAATTTATTATAAAAATATAATTTTTAAAGTTAAATAATGTGATAATACACAAAAATAGAATCTATTCCAACAAAGCGAGAGCACAAAGTTTATTTTATTATAAGGAAAAATATTGTATATAATTATCATATAGAATATATAAGAAAACGTGATTTAATAAAAAATAGATATTAAAACCTTTAGTTAATAAAATATTACACAGAAGAAGAAAAAATCTTGATGTTCACGATAATAGTACAAATGCAAGATGTTGTTGTTTTAAATATGGATTTATAAAATTAGTCAAGTCAGAAACTAGGGTTAAAGAAAAATTAAAAATAAGTTAAAACGATATAATAGAGCTATCTTGTAGAAATGGTTCATGTTGATTATTTAGTAGATAAATTAGAAAAAGACTCTAAGATACTTATTTGTAGGAATAGATGATTAGTTATAGATAGATATGTGCTACAGTAACACCAGATAATACAATATTCTCTAAATTCTTAGATAAATGATAAAAGATAGCCATATATCGTAGAACAAATATATTTTGATAATAGTCTAGAATACAAAGGAAATAGTTAAAAACATGTCTTTATACTAAAATGTAAGAATAATAATATTGAACAAATATTTACAAAATTAAAAATTCTTATACAAATAGAAAAACTGAAAGATAATTTAATAGAATCTATCTAGAATCTATCTAGAATCTATCTAGAAGCTATCTAGAATTTATCAATTACTAAAAATTCCCCTATTTTTACCACAAATTATTAAAATTTCATAAAAACATCTTGACATTATTTCTTAATTGTCATAATTTCTGTCTAAAAATATAAAAATTTTGCAATCAATAGATTTTAGATAGGTTCTTGGAAATGTGACATAATAAAACTGAATTTAAAAATAGAGATCATAGGCAAAAAAGAAATTGATAAGATTTGTAAATTACCACAATACAGTTAAATCACATAAAGGAATAGTTGGAAATACTTCAATGGAACAATTGATTAGTTATTCTTACACTGAAAAAATAGAAATCAAATAATGCGATGGTGAAATATTAATACTTCATTTATACACAAAACAAATAACCTATTTAATAGAATTATGTAGTATGTATAACTTAAACTTTATATTAGAATTTGTAAATTTATAAATAAGTTTTAGATAGAATTTTAAAAAGACATATTAACAGAATATGTCTTTTTAACTTTGATAATTCTTTAGTTTTTAGGGTCTACATGAATGAAATCTTTATTTCTTTCTTCACGTATTCGATCTTCTACTATTTGTTCAATTTTAGATTCTTTTTTGGATTTGTACATCTTGTATATCATAAATGCTATACCTGCTATTATCACAACCATTAATATTGTTCCAAAACCACCGCCAAAAGCAGATCCAAAGATTGAGCCTAATAATGCTCCACCAAGAAGTCCTCCGAGCATCCCTCCAAGAAAACCTTTTTTTGAAGAATCTTTCTTCTTATCATCTTTTTTTGTGTCTTTTTGAGTTTTTGATGTATTGCTTTTTGTTAAACTTTTTCTTCCACTGCGCCTAGCTAATAAAATTGTATTATCAGAATTTGATATTGTAGGTAAATTATTTTGATGATTTGAATTCTTTGAAGAAGATGCAAAAGCAGAAGGAGTTGTAAATAGAAGTGCTATTGAGATAATTATAAAATATTTCATGAAAAGTAATTAAATGATTAGTTAGAATAATTATATCATAGTAGTAATATGTGTCAATTAATAGTGAGTTATCATACTTCATCATATTTTTTGTTGACAATTTATACAAATGAGATACAATTTTAATATATTCATACTTTATCATATAAAATCAAGTTATGAGCAAAAGAGATAGGATTACAACAACGCTTCGAAAAGACATACTTAGACGAGTAGATGCTCTTGTTGATGGAGGAAAAATAAGAAATAGATCACATGCGATAGAATCGATACTTAATGATAAATTTGGTGATTCGCTTGTACGCACTGCTGTTATTCTTGGAGGAGGTCAGGGTGTGAAGGTTTTAAAATATAATGATTTAACCTCACCATTATTATCCTTGCATAAAAATAAGACTTTAATTGAATGGCATATAAGAAAACTTAAAGATGTAGGTGTTGAGGAAATCATATTAGCAGTTGGCTCATTTGGTGATGACGTTAGGGATTTTTTAGGAGATGGTTCTCAGTTTGGAGTTAAGATAATTTATTTTGAACGTGATTATGGTACAGCAAGCTCTGTTCGACAGGCTCGTAATCTTTTGAAAGATGTGTTTATAATGTTTAATGGACATATAATAGTAGAGGATGTTGATATTAAAGAAATGTTTATTGCACATAAAAATAGTAAAGCTTTAGCAACTATGGGATTGACAACTATAGCAAATCCAGCTGATTATGGACAAGTGACTTTGAAAGGGGATACTATTACAAAATATGTGGAAAAACCAGGAAAAAATAAAACAGTATCGCATATAATAAATGCAGGTATATATATATTGGATTCGAGTGTTTGTGAACTTGTTAAACCAGATGAGGAATCTTTGGAGATAGATATATTTCCAAGACTAGTAAAAGAAGGAAAGTTGAAGGGTTATATGATAGATGTCCCATGGCGAAGAATTAAAAGTAAAAAATGTTAATTTATATGACAAAAGAAGTAAATAAAGCTGTTATAATGGCGGGGGGAACTGGAAGTAGATTGTGGCCTATTTCGGTAAGGAATAAACCAAAACAATTTCAAGCTATAGCATCTGATAAAACAATGCTACAAGAAACATATCTGAGACTTAGAAATAAGTTTGCGGTGGAAGATATTTATATTTCTACAAATTCAGAATATATTCAAGAAATAAAGAGGGAGATATTGGAGATTCCTGATAAAAATATTATCTCAGAGCCACTAGCAAGAGGAACAGCTAGTAGTGTAGCTTTAACAGTTGCGGTAATTCTTGCGCATGAGCCAGAAGCTATTATTTCCATGTTTCCTGCAGATCATCTGATAAAACTTAAAGATGAATTTATAGATGCAATTATTGAGAGTGAAAAATTTATCAAAAATAATCCAGAAAGTATATTGACATTTGGCATAATTCCAACATATCCGGAAACAGGATATGGATATATCAAAAAAGTTTCAAATTTAAAAAAGAAAAATATTTACAAAGTAGAACGATTTGTGGAAAAGCCTGATGTGGATACTGCTTATAGATATATAAATGATGGTGATTATTTTTGGAATGCAGGAATGTATGTATTTAATGCAGAATTTATGAGAAATAGATTTTCAAAATATATTCCAAATACATTTAATAGACTTAATGCTATACATAAGAGCATTGGTACCAATGAATATGAAGAAATTGTTTTGAAAGAATATCCTCAAATGAATGATATAAACTTTGAATATGCTATAGTAGAAAATGATGACGATGTTGTTGTTATGCCTATTAATATTGGATGGAGTGATGTTGGTAGTTGGGGATCTTTGAAGGATACACTGGTAAGTGATAGTGAGAGGCATTTAGTTAGAGGTGAACATATGGATTTTGATAGTAAGAATCTACTTGTTTATGGCTCTAAGAGGCTTATAACTACAGTAGGATTAAAGGATTTAGTAATAGTTGATACAGACGATGCAATTTTAATTTGTCACAAAGATAAATCTCAAATGGTGGGAGATATTTCAAAAAAAATTCAAGATTTAAGAAAAAATAAAAAATAATAATTTAATACTATAATTATGTCAAAAAAAAGAATATTAGTATGCGGAGGAGCTGGATTCATTGGTTCAAATTTTGCGAACTTTCATAAAAATACTTATGAAATTATTGTTTTGGATAATCTCCTTTTAGGAGATGAAAAAAATCTTGATGAAGGGATAATTTTTGTAAAAGGCTCAGCTGCAGATGAAAAAGTTTTGGATGAAATAGGTCCAGTAGATTATGTTTTTAATTTAGCAGGGACATCATCTCAACCAATGTTTAATGGAGATGGTTTGGTAAAAGGTTACGTTAATTCAATTGAGTCATTTATGAGAGTACTTGATTGGAGTGCAAAAAACGGCATTAAAAAAGTTCTATATGCATCAACTTCATCCTTGTACGCAAATAATCCGCTGCCATTGGTAGAGACTCAGTCTGTGACACCTCCTAATCATTATGCTGTAACAAAGCATTTATATGAATCAGCAAGTAGGTGTTTTAATACTGTTCATCCTAATATGGATATTATAGGATTTCGTTTTATGAGTATTTACGGACCAAATGAGGAAGCAAAAGGGGAATATGCAAATCTTGTATCGCAGTTTGTGTGGGATGTAGCTAGAGGAAGTCGTCCACAAATTTGGGGAGATGGATCTCAAACTCGTGATTTTACAAATGTTAAGGATGTTGTACATGCTGTAACACTTGCCATGGAATCAGATAAGAAGTTTGGTGCTGAAATATTCAATATAGGAACAGGTAGATCTACATCGCTCAATGACGTCACAGAAGCAATATACAAAGCATTTGATAAAGAAAATAATACTGAATACATAGAAAATCCAGTTAAAGAAACTTACATAAAAGATCAGTATGCTGATATTTCAAAAATTAGAAAAGAATTAGGATTTGAACCAAGTGTTGAATTATCTGATGGGATAAAAGAACAGGTTAAAAATTTGAGAATGAGTAGAATAAGACATACAAGTTCAGACTTGATGAGAAAAAAATAACCCATACAAGTAAATTAACTGTGAATCTGAAAACCTCTGAAACAAATTAAATAAAACAAAAAAAGCATTGTCTCGAGATATCTTTCCTTAATTTTCACGATTTCTATCTAAAAAATGAAAATTTCATAAAAATAAATTTTTTGCTATGAAAACGATTTATTTATAAACTTTTAATTTTTAAGGAAATATTATGACAAATATAGTTAAAAATTTCAAACCATTTATCGGTCAGCATTGCGAAACAACCGCAACAGGAACATTACTGAAACAACTTGGAATTGAACTTTCAGAGCCAATGTTGTTTGGTCTTGCAGAAGGATTAGGGTTTATTTTTTGGAATATGAAAATAATGGACTTTCCTTTTATTGGTGGAAGAATTAAACCAGATATTTTAACTCAAAATCTTGCAAGAAACTTAAATTTAAAACTAGAAGTAAAAGAAACTTCATCTATTAAAAAAGCTTGGGAAAATATTAAAACAGAACTTGATAATGAAAATGTTGTGGGGATAAAATTAGATAGTTATTATCTTGAATATTTTACAAATAAAATTCATTTTGCAGGTCATTATGTGGCAATGTATGGATATGATGATAAGTTTGCATATTTGGTAGACACGGAGCAGCAAGGCAGTCAGGTAAAAACATTATTAAAAAATCTTGAATTTGCCAGAAATGAAAAAGGTCCAATGTCTTCTAGAAACTTAAGTTATATAATCCAAAAAACCAATAAAGATTTTGATTTAAAAAAAATAATTAAAATTGCAATTAAAAATAATACTAGAGATTATTTAAATCCACCAATTAAGAATATTGGATATAAAGGAATTTTAAAAACTAGCCAAGAGATAAAAAAATGGTTTAATAGTAGTAAAGATATTGAAGGTGATTTCAAAACAACTGCAATGTTAATGGAGAAAGCGGGAACAGGTGGTGCAATTTTTAGAAATTTTTACAGAGATTTTCTGAAAGAGAGTTATGAAATTTTAAAAATTGATAAGCTTAAAAAAGCTCATAGTATGTTTATAGAAATTGCTGATTTATGGACTAAGGTTTCTTCATTGTTTGAAAAAGTTGGAGAAACAAAAGATATTAAATATATAAATGAAGCTTCTGAAATACTTGTGGATTTGTCAAAGAAAGAAAAGGAAGCTATGGAATTATTGTTGAAAATATAAGGAGTTTTGAAAAATGAAATTCACTCCTAACCCCTCTTGGAAAAAGAAAAACGAAAAAATCAAATTTAAAGAAACGAACAAAAGCCTACCTAATGAATAAGAACGAAAAAAATTTTTTGAACTCACTCCGCTTCACTCCGTGCTACACTGCACTCTCCTCTTTTCAGTCGTCGGGGTGTATAACAAGGTATATACGGTTCAGTCCTCGGCTCGGGCTTCACCCAAGTTTTTCTTTGTCTCTTTATTTATGATACAATTTAATTAGGTTAGGGAAGAAGAAAAACTTCGTATATCCCTGACGTTAGGCGAAATTTAACCATCATTTGTTCTAAATATGACTAAGAAATTTATAATAGAAGACGAGGCTCATGCAGCATTGCAAGGAGAATATGCTATTTTTGAAGATGCTGTAGTAGAGCTTAAAAAAAGAATGGAGATTCCATGGGATCAGAAACCAAATGTTTGTCCGTGCACATCATGGAAAACATGTGGTAGAAATTATGAAATTATTGAATATGATACTAGCAGTAAGCCATGGAAAGAAATCGATAGGAAAGCAGTTTTGGAGATATCTTCAAAAGTGACAAAGTGGCTACTCAAATAATGGTTAAACATCGCATAACACGGTATATAGTTCGATAATTTTTGCTCAATTAGAATAATAAGGACTGCAAAAATTATTTCTCTTAAATTTGCCTCACGCTATTGATAAAAAATAAGGAGTTCGGTAAACTTCTCATATACCGAAACGTTGTCTGATATATTTCTTAAAAATCTTTTAAGAATCGGAGGTAAAAATTTATATTCTTTAAGTTATAATAATAAATCAATATGAAAAAAAATAAAACTGCATTAATCACAGGAGCAAATTCTGGTATAGGAGCGGAGATAGCAAAAATGTTGGCGCAAAAAGGTGTCCTTGTTTTTATCAATTATTCCAAATCAGACAAAAAAGCGGAAAAGGTTGCTAAGCAAATTGAAAAATCAGGTGGCTCTGTTAAATTAGTAAAGGCTGATATAAGTAACGAAAATGATGTAAAAAATATGTTTTCTACTATTGCTAAATCTGTAGATAAACTTGATTATCTTGTTAATAATGCAGGAATTGATATCCCGCAACCTTTAGATAAATATAAATTGTCTGACTGGAATAAAATCATTGCTGTAAATCTAACAGGCAAGTTCCTTTGTATTAAACATGCCATACCACTGATGAAAAAAGCAAAGCTTCCTCGTGTAGTCAATATTGCTTCAAGAATGGCAGAAAAACCATATGTTCCAGAATTTGGAGCATATTGTTGTGCTGAAGCAGGAGTTGTTATGTTGACCAAAGTGGCTGCAAAGGAATTTGCCAAGTATAATGTTAGAGTAAATACTGTTAGCCCAGGGTTGACAAGGACACCCTTAACAGAAAGCATCATTACTGATGAAAAAGAGTGGCAGGAAATTTCTAGTGCTAACCCTTCAAAAAGAGTTGGGGAACCAAAAGATATAGCAAATGCAGTTTTATTTTTACTATCTGAAAAAGCTGATTATATCAACGGAACAAATCTTGAGGTTACAGGAGGAAGTGTTTTGTAGCTCAAGAATATAAATTTTTACTTTATTAAAAAAAATTTTAAAGAAATAAGCTAAAGCCCCGTTACACTCTCGCTCCTGATGTCGCTCGAGTTGGATAAGACAGTATATGAGGTTCAAGTCTTACAGACTTATCATGTATAATAAAAAACAACTTAAATCAAAAAACCGCCGCTACTAGTGGTATTTTTCTGTTTTTTTGTAGGAGGTTTAAAAAATATTTGATTTTTTTATATTTTTTGATACAATTATTGCTTATTTTGGAATTTTAATGGAGTCAATTTCTTGAAAAATAATTTTAGCAATTTGAATTTATGGCACTATTTGATTTTTTATAAATAATTTTATAAAAGTGTATGCTTATAAAATTTGGGATAGAATAAATAAAAATAAATCATTTTTTGTCTGATTGTATGAAAATATTAAAAATTTTCTGTTATAGTGTAATTTGATAGAGAAAGAGTAATTCTTTACAAATTTTATTTTTAATTTAAATGATTATGAATAGGACAGTTAAGATAATATTAGGAGTTATTATTGTAGTAGTAATTTTTGGAGTTGTCTTTTTGGTTTTACAAAAGACAGATAAAGTAAAATTTATTAAAAACCAGTCAGAAAAAAAATGCAATCATCTCTTAGTGCTGAAGAGGATATTTGTTTATATTTATCAAATATAT
>CAMZLB010000052.1 GCA_947311515.1 Candidatus Moraniibacteriota bacterium
ACTTGTTCCATTTCTACTAAAATTTGTCTTTTTGTTTTAAAAAGTGTCATAAAGATAACATAATTATAATTACATTCACTAGTGACTATTTATTTATCAAACAAAAAATAGCTTTAAATAGCCGTTTATGTTTTTGTGTTTGGTTAGTTTTGTGGGTTTTTCTTAATGTAAGAGAGTAAGAGGATGCTAGCGGGGACTTAATTTGATAAAAAATCTCTTGATTATAATCCTAGTATAGTCATAGATAAACCTTATGAGTTGGTGAATTATTTAGACAGTACTAATAATATAGTAAGGTTTTATCAGTTATAATAAAATGATAAAGAGATAGTTTTTAGAATTTTATACACAGGTTATGCACAGTTAAATATTGACAATGTTTTAAAGGTTTAATATAATTAATTTAAGAGATTGGAAGTAGTTTTAAATGATTGGAGAGAAGGTTACTTGTGTACTTTATTTTGATATAGTATAGAAGCAACCCTATCTCCATCATCAACCAAAACCACACACAAAACCCAATCTCTTTTTTCTTTGATGTGAATGTAAAATTATAGATTATTTTATGATAATATCATATTAAAACTAGATTTGTATATATGAGTATAAAAAAAGAAGTTATCAAAAATAGTAGAGATAAGAAGTTAGTTGGAGATTTTTACGAAACTGATTCTGATACAGTTGTCATTATGTCACATGGTTTTGCAGAAAACAGAGTTAAATTTAAATTATTTTCGGATATTGCTACGGATTTACATAAAAATAATTTGAATGTGTTTACATTTGATTTTTGTGGATGTGGTGAAAGTGATGATGAAAATCTAACTATTAGCAATAAAATTGATGACTTAAAAGCAGTTATCGATTTCATAAAGTCAAAAAAGCTTTCGAAAATTATATTACTAGGTTATAGTTTAGGAGGTCTCATTTCGCTCAAAAATTATTCAAAGGATATTTATAGTATAATTTTGTTGGCACCAGTAACAAATAAAATAGAATATTCATTAGATAAGAGATTTAGTGAGAAACAGTTAAAAGAGTTGAAGAGTTATGGGCGAATAACTTTAAAGTCTAAAAATGATACAAGAAAAGAAATTGTTATAGATAAACAAATGATAGAGGAGAGAAATGAGATAAATCAGGAAAAGTTACTTAAAAATATAAATTGTCCAACATTTATAATACATGGAGATAAAGACTATACTATACCATGTATAGATTCAGAAAATGCTATTAGTTTACTGAATAAAGATTCTGATATTGAATTAGTAAAATATGCAGACCATAGATTTTCTGGAAGAGAAAAAGTGGTCCGTGGAAAGATTATTGATTGGATTATATAAGTTGAAGTATTTGGTTACTAAAAATTATTTGCATTTTTTTTGAAAATGGTATATAATATTTTTATATGCGTGCTTAGCTCAGTTGGCTAGAGCATCTCGTTTACACCGAGAGGGTCAGGAGTTCGAGTCTCTTAGCACGCACATATATGAAATGATTGGATTGTAGAGATGTAACTTTTAATAGTTACCTTTGTGCAGTCCAATTATTTCTATAAGATTTTTGGATGTGCCGAAGTAGCTCAGTGGTAGAGCAAAGGACTGAAAATCCTTGTGTCGAGAGTTCAATTCTCTCTTTCGGCACAAATGGGACCGTAGCTCAGCGGTTAGAGCAGGCGACTCATAATCGCTTGGTCGAAGGTTCAATTCCTTCTGGTCCCACAATTGCGAGTGTCGTATAGTGGTTATTACACCACCTTGCCAAGGTAGAGATGGCGGTTCGATTCCGCTCACTCGCTCAATAGTATCTAGACTTAAGTAATGATTATGAAAAGAAAAATTGTTGTTTTATATTCCGGAGACGACTGGGAAAAGGAAGAACCTTTTGATAAAAATACGATAGATACACGATTGTCATTTGAAGAATGGTATGAAATGGCTAATGATTATGACATAAAGTTTTATAGGGCATCTATAGATTGGTTTGATGAAAAAACAGGTAAATTTTTAAAATCATGGACTTTTGAAGATGGTAAGTGGATAAAAATATATAATCCAATTAAGGTTCATGCTATTTATGATAAAACTGTGGGAAGTAATAATTACGTTACTTTTGATAAAAAGATGGATATGTATTTGGAAGCGCCTATCATAAATCATCCATTGTTTCGTACGATAACCCATAATAAATTTTCTCAATACATGCTATTTGGTAAATATATGCCAATGACATTATTAGCTAATAATAAAAAAGAATTAATAGAAACATTTGATAAAATAAAAGGAGAAAAAGTTGTTATAAAGCCACTTCATGGTTCAGGTGGTTTTGGTATATTTATAGGTAAAAAATCAAATGCATTTAAGGAGAAGTTGACTTATCCAGTAATTACTCAAAAATTTATCAAAAGTACAAGAGGAATTCCTGGATTTTCTCAAAAAGATGAAGTTTCTGATTTACGTCTTATTTATACAGATAATAAAATAGTTTATGCTCTTTCTAGAATTGCTAAAGAGGGTTCTTTGTTTACGAATTTCCATCAAGGAGCAAATGCTGTTTTGGTTCCAAGAAATAAAATACCAAAAAGTATTGAAAAAATAGCTGAAGAAATCACAAAAATACTTGCAGTATTTAAAAATAATCATTATTCCTTAGACTTTATTTTTGATGATGATGAAAAACCAATTTTCGTAGAAATGAATACGAGTCCTGGTTTTGACTTGTTGAAAATTGTGGGTACAGAAAAAATTAAAAAAAGAAACTTTGAATTATTTGTTAAATCTCTGGATGATATTTTGAGTATATCTATGTAGACTGAGGAAAACTAAAAATTTAATAATGTAGTTAGTGTAGTGTGATATTTAGATATAAACTTTAAAATAATAGATTATATAAAAAAAATCATATAAAAAATGCTTTACAAATAAAATATGACATTTCTTCAGGTTTTTAGAGAAGTTTGGCATAAAAAGAGTTCGTATGTTTTTATGCTTAATTTTGTAAGTTATAAAATTAGTATTGTTTTATTATTTGTTATATAATAAGAAGTAATAGTAAAATAAATTTGAACTAAACTTATGAATATGCACAAATCTGATGGTATATCCAAAAAATCTTTTAAAAAACATAATTTAACAAAGAAAGATGAAGTAATTATAGAGAAAAAATCTGATGATGTTGAAATGGTGAAAACTAATAAAGGAAGAAAGATTTCTGGAATTAGGAAGTCTGGTGTTGAAATTGTAAATTATGCTAGTAAGTCAGAAGATGAAAAGGATTTAAGGAGCGTTGTAAAAAAAAATATCAGTGAGGAAGTTGTTGAAGAGGATGAAGATATTATATTTGACATTGAAGGTGATAAAAATGAACTTGAGGAGAGATTTGAATTTGAAAATGGAAAAAAATGGGAAGAAAATGAGGATGTTAGTATTGACGATGATATGGAAAAAGATGGAAATAAAGTTAAGTTAGAGACAGAAAAGAAGAATCAGGAAATTTCTGAAAAGGAGAGGAAAGAATTACGAAAAGAAAAGAGAAATGAAATACTTAAAGGTATAGAATCTCTTGAAAAAAAAGAAAAAAAATCAAAGGATGATAATAGTTCCAGTGAAGAAATCGATGAAATAATTGAAAAGCGGGATGAAACTCTTGACAAAGAGGTTGTTGAAAAAAAGGTAATATCAATAAATAATGATAAATTAGATGATGAGAATAAAGAAAAAAAATCAGATACTAAAAAAGATGATAAATTAGAAAAAGATGAGGATGGATTGATAGTAAAGGAGTCTAGTGAACTTGATAAGGTGAAAATTGATAAAAATAAATTAAATTCAAGTAATCATTTTTTTACTAACAAAAAACAAGCTGAACCTGAGAATGTTATAGCTACAAATGATAATGATTATAGTAAAAATTTATTACTTATGATTGTAGGAATTATTGTTTTAATAAGTATTCTAATAGGAGGTCTTGTGTTTTATAAGAAAATTAAATCTAAAAAACAAGCTGAAAATAGTGAAATACGTACTGAGAAAGTTGGAGAAAAGAATATTAAGGATGAAAGTAATGAAGATAAGAAAATTGAAGAGAATGCTAAAAAGAAGGAAGAAAATAATGAGGTTGGAGATAAAGTTAAAATAAAAAAATTATTTTCAGATTGTAGTTACTTTTCTAATAATCTAAGTTCATGTACACCATATTCATGTAAGTATGAACATCCAGATACACATGAAATAATGAAAAGAGAGGTATCTGGAGTTAAAGATGGAAAGTGTGAATACAGTGAGACGTTGGTAGATGAAAAAATATTAACCTGCAACTATGACAAAGAATCTCAGAAATTAGTTACGGAATTTTATGATAAGATACTTACAGCAAAGTTTATAGGTCAAGCAGAAATAAATGAAGAAAAAGTTAAGGGAATTGAAAATCCAATTAAAAAAATGGTTGAGGAAGGGATTTGTACTGTTACAAAGAATACTGAAATATCAGTTGGAGATTGTCCTGAAGGTAAAGAATATAGAGGAGAATATAGCAATGATGGTATACTGCTCATGCCACTTTGTATAGATTCAAATCTTGTATGTGAGACATGTGTGGGTTGTATTAGCGATAAGCAAAAAATAATAATAGATAGAACAAAGGGCATAGGAACATGTAAGGATTGTTCAATTTCTAAAGACTGTAAAGAAGGATATCACTGCTTTAATAATTCTTGTGTTACTAATGAAATACTGTTAAATGAGGTAGCGTGTTCTGATGAGAATGCTAATTGCACAAAGCTTCCATGTAAGAATTGCACAGATGGTAATAAGTATTGTAATGATGGAGAAAAGACCTGGGGGGAAGATTTAGCAAAAAAATGTGTTGATTGTACTGATACAAAATATTGCAAAGAAGGATTTAAATGTAAAAATTATAAGTGTGTTGATAATTAAAAATATTTTATAATACGAAAATCAATTATTTTGTAAATAGAGTTGCTACGGATAATGAAAAAATTTAATTGTAAATTATAATGATTGTGAATTATCAAAAATTGAAATTAGGCAAGTAAAAGAGTTAAAAAAAGTAAACATAGATAAATTTTATCATTTTCTATTTTGATTAAAAAAAGGACACAGATACAGCTGAATTAGCTTTTTCCGATAGATCCGAATTAATACAAAATGCTTATTTTGTAGAATGTGATCATAGAGAATCAATTTAACACAAAAAGAATATTAAAGACTTTTGGAAATATATTTCGATTTATTTTATTAGTTTATTGATAACATTGGTTTCGAAGTTTCTTCTTGGCGATAGATTGCTAGTATGTAAAAAAAGTACTAATATTATAGTAATGATAAAATAAACACTCACTTAAATAATAATGTGGACATATGTCAAAATATAATGTAACAATAGGAATGGAGATTCATGTAGAATTAAAAACTAAATCAAAAATGTTCAGTAGTGCGCCAAATAAATTAGGAACAGAGGATGAGGCAAATACTTCAATTGATGCAGTAACAACGGCACAACCAGGTGCATTGCCAGTACCAAATAAAAAAGCTATAAAATATGTACAAATGGCAGGAATTGCATTGGGCTGTAAGATTTCTAAAGTTAGCAAATTTGATAGAAAACATTATTTTTATCCAGATTTACCAAAGGGTTATCAAATATCTCAATTTGATCAACCGTTATGCGAAAAAGGGTCAGTAGAAATAAATGGACGCAAAATTGGAATTACTAGAATACATATAGAGGAAGATACAGGTAAAAATATTCATGATGGACACGATACTCTGGTGAATTTAAATCGTGCAGGACTTCCTCTTATGGAACTTGTTAGTGAACCAGATATAAAAAATGCAGAAGAAGCGAGAGCATTTTGTCAAGAATTACAGAGAATTTTTAGATATGCTGGAATTGCAGATGCTGATATAGAAAAAGGACAAATGAGATGTGAAGTAAATATTTCACTTTATAAAGATGGTGAAGATCCACTTTCTGGAACAAAGGTTGAAATAAAAAATATAGGCTCTTTTCGAAGTGTTCAAAAAGCTGTGGAATATGAGATAATCAGACAAACGGAGGATTTGAATGAAGGGGAAATTATAAAGCAAGAAACTAGGGGGTGGAATGATACAAAGCAAAAAACTATCTCACAACGCTCAAAGGAAAATGCAAATGATTATAGATATTTTCCTGAACCAGATATTCCTCCAATGATTTTTGATGATAGATATATACAGGACTTGATAGATATAATTCCAGAATTACCACAAGCAAAGAGATTTAGATTTAAGGAACAATATAATACAAATGCAGAGATACTAGAGGTTTTAATAGATGATAGATATTTTGCAGATTATTATGAAAATGTTGTGAGCGAAATAAGAGATAAGAAAAAAACAGGAGAGTTTAAAGGAGAAGAAGGGAAGGCTATTAAGCTTATCGGAAATTATTTGGTTAACGAATTACCACCGCTGCTCACAGAGTTGGAGATTAGTATTTCAAATATTAAAATTTCAGCAGAAAACTTTGCAGAACTTATAGCTATAATTGCTGATGGGAAAATAAATTCGTCAGCTGCTCAGACTGTACTTAATATAATGGCAAAGACTGGAGGTGATCCGAGTAATATTGTAGAAGATAAAAATTTAGCACAAGAAAATAATGAGGAAGCTCTTGGCAAAATAGTTTTTGAAGTTATGAGTAGTAACGAAAAAGCAGTAAATGATTACAAAGAAGGAAATGAGCGAGCTATTAAGGCATTGATGGGACAAGTAATGGCAAGGTCAAAAGGAAAGGCAAATCCACAAGCTGTGATGCAAATATTAAAAGAAAAATTGAAATAGATTGATAATCTTCTTTTTTGATATGTATTTATAGGTGCATAGGTAAGAATCTAAATTAAGTTTAAGAAGACTCAGGAATAAGCTATTTAAGAGAATCAGATATATGAAAAATAATCTGGATATAAGTATAGTGCATAAAGGATTTTTGTTGTAATTTTCCCCACTTAGTTAATTTATGTGGTAATATTAAATATAGTAAGTATTTAAGGTTGTTTTAAATATGAAAAAGAAAAATTTAAAAAGGCAAAAAAAGAAAAAAAAATTAGAAAAAAAGGATAATAGTGAAAGTTTCATGTCTATGAATATAAGTGGAGGAGCAAAAAGAACTATAGCTTCTGTTTTCTTTGTGATTTTTGCTATAATTTTTACACTTGGATTTTTTGAAAAGGCTGGGATGATAGGTATATTTTTGACAGGAGTTGTAGGAAAATCTTTTGGATTTGTTGGTAAGTTTCTAGCTCCATTTGTTTGTTTGTTTATTGCTTATATATTAGTTCGTAAAAAGAAGATGAGTTTTTATATAACAAAAATTGTAGGAATAATAGTGGTTTTTGTTTCAATTTTAGGATTGTTGCATATACCTATAAGTATAGATGACTTTAAGATGGAGGCTCTTTTGGGAAATGGTGGCGGATTTATTGGTTATTTAGTTGTGAATGCACTAGTTACTTTAAGTGGAAAAATTGTAGCTACTATTGTATTATTAGGATTGATTATGGTTGGAGGTATAATTGCATTTAATATGTCATTCGTAGGAATTTTAGATAAAGTTTCGGATATAAAAATCTCAAGAAAAAAGAAAAAGGAAGATGAGCTTGAGTACGGAGAAGATAAAGAGGATATTATAGAAGAGGTTGTAGTCTCTAAATTGGATGATAGTATAGAAAATGAACTTAGCACAGAAGGATTTGATGATGATGTGAATATAATAAATGAAAATTTAAAAGTTGAAGACATTGAATTAAATGAGGTAGAAAATAATTTCATAAATGGAATAAAACAAAAGGAATTAATTGAATCAAAGTCTGACAGATGTCCTGTTGATAAAAGTACTAAGGAATGGAAATTACCATCTACAGATTTATTGGATGCTGGAATTTCTAAGCCAAGAGGTGGTGATGTTAAAGAAAAGGCTAGAATAATAGAGGAAACTTTTGCAGATTTCAATATAAATATGGAGTTGGATAATATAGTAACTGGACCAACTGTTACACAATTTAGTTTTCGACCTCAAAGTGGTATTAAAGTATCAAAGATTGTAACGCTTAGTGCAGATTTAGCTCTAGCATTGGCAGTACATCCAATAAGGATAGAGGCACCTATACCGGGAAAGTCTTTGATTGGGGTTGAGATTCCAAACAAAAAAGTTTCCATGGTTAGGCTTAGAAATTTACTTAATTCTAAAAAGTTTAAAAAATCTGATAAAAAACTTTTATTAGCTCTTGGACAAGATGTTAATGGAGTTGATATAGTACAAGATTTAGGAAAAATGCCACATTTGTTAGTGGCTGGAGCAACTGGAGCAGGTAAATCAGTTGCGATAAACAGTATAATTTTGTCTCTTCTGTACAAAAACTCACCAGAAGATTTAAAAATGATACTAGTTGATCCAAAGAGAGTAGAGCTTTCACTTTATAATGGAATTCCGCATTTATTATCGAATGTTATAACAGATAACTCAAAGGTTGTAAATGCATTAAAATGGGCAGTTAGTGAAATGGAAAGACGTTATTCACTATTGGAAAAAGTGGGCACTAGAGATTTAGGGTCTTATAATGAAAAAAGACAGGCAGGAGAAACTTATTTAGATATTGGCGAAGGAGTTAAAAAGAAATTAGAGAATTTGCCTGTTATAGTGATTGTTATAGATGAAATGGCTGACCTTATGGGAACAAATAGTAAAGAAGTTGAGGGTGTTATAGTTAGGCTAGCTCAGATGTCTAGAGCTATAGGAATTCACTTGATATTATCAACTCAGCGTCCAAGTGTTGAGGTTATAACTGGAACAATTAAAGCAAATCTACCAACTAGAATAGCATTACGTGTTGCCACAGGAATAGATTCAAGAACCATAATAGATAGAACTGGAGCTGAAAAATTGGTGGGAAATGGAGATATGCTTTTTGTGGGACCTGCTCAACAGAGTCCTCATAGGTTACAGGGTGTTTATGTGGGAGAAGATGAAGTAAAAAAAGTAATTGATTATATTAAAAAACAAGCAAAAGAAATAGGTGCTTATGATATAGATAAGAATTTTAATGAAGAAACTTCTGATAGTAAATTTAGTGAATGTGGCGTGGTTTCTGTGGACTTTGATAATATTAATTCAGAAATATTAGATGATCTTGGTAATGATTCTAAGTTAGATCCTTTATTTGATAAAGCAAAAAGTACTGTTATTGAAGCTGGTAGGGCATCTACATCATATTTACAGAGGAGGTTACGAATTGGATACTCAAGAGCCGCTAGACTTGTAGATGAGCTGGAGGAACAAGGTATTGTTGGTCCAGCAGAAGGATCAAAAGGTAGAAAAATTCTTATTAAAAGTGATAACGATACATTAGATAAAAGTTTCATAGAAGAATAGATTTGGTGTGATGAATGGTAGTAATAAATTAAATTAATATGGAGGGAGAAAAAAAAGGATTCAAGAGAAAGAAGGTGAAAGCTTTGATTCTTGGGGAGCAATTAACTAAGCTTAGAGAGAAGTATAAAGTTAGTATTAATGACTTATCTGTGCATACAAAAATTCAGGAAAAATATTTAAAAGCACTAGAAAGTGGTTTTTATGATAAATTACCGTCACCTGTTTACATAAGGGGCTATCTAAGAGAGTATGAAAATTTTTTTAATTTAAGAGAGGAAGTTTTAGTAAAGGTTTTTGAAAAAGAATATAGAATATATATAAACATAAATGAAAAAGATGAGCAAGACGTTGAAGAGTTGTCCAAGATAAAAACAAAATCAAAGATTGTAGTTACATTAAAGTTTTTTATAATAACTTTTGTAAGTTTAATTTTTTTATGTATTGTAGGATATCTATATTATGGAGTAAATAAATTTGTTTCAGCTCCATGGATTACAATTGAGAGTCCAAAAAATGGACTTGAAACAGACAAGAAATCAATTGTTATAGAGGGCTTTACACATCCAGATGCGATTCTTGAGATAGGAGGAAGAAAAGTATTTGTTGATACAGATGGATCTTTTAGTGAAAGAGTCTCTTTGATGTTTGGTGAGAATTTGATAAATATAAAAAGTAAAAGTTCAACTAATAAAATTTCAGAAAGAGTTTTAAGAATTTTTTCAACTAAAAAACTATCTAAAAACATAAAAGAAATTACAGAAAAAGAATTACAAAATAATATAATTATAAAAAGCAGTGATAAAAATTTTCCAATTTTTGTGAAAATAGATAATTTTGAAAAAGAAGAACTAACTTTAAAAGATTTAGAAGAATATCAATTTAATTTTAAAGATAAGATTCTAATAAGTACAAAAAATGGTAGTGATATTAAAATTGTATTAAATGGAAAAGATGTAGGGATTTTGTCAGATTATAAAGATAAAACAGAGGGTATAATTTTTGAAAAAAAGTAAATATAGTAAAGATGTTTGTTATAATCGTAGACTGTTATATTTTTTTAATGGGTATGGTGTGCAATAATTTATTTTAATAGAAAATGAAAATAATTAATATTATTAGAAAACAGTAGGGATGTTATTTTTAATAAAAATGAAGAGGATAAATGTATACTCTTAGAAGATGAGGGAGAGATGAGGGCTGTTATATTTACACTCAATAAGATAGATAAATAAAATGACATAAAAATTAAACTTGACATAAAAAGTAAAATAATGCATTATTAAATAATGAGTGATTTGAGTTTTATAAATTGCTCACTAGTACTTTTAAAAAAGGATTTAAAATGGATATAAATATTGAGGAATTTATAAAAATGATGCAAAGTGTAAATGAACTTCAGAGAACTGATTTATTAAATAAAATAGGTAAGAAACATTACCTACCAACAAGAAAAGAGTTCTTAGAAGCCTTTGAAAGTACTCCAAGCGAATTGCTTGAGTATTGTTCGTTGAGAAACATATATGAAATATGGACTAAGGAATATATAGAACAAATGGTACGCTATATTTCTAGAAGAAAGAGAGACAAAAAATTAACTGTGGTAGAAATTGGCGCAGGAGATGGAAAATTATCTCATTTCCTTAGAAAGACCTGGAAGAAAGAAGCTATTGATTTAATAGCAACAGACACGGGAGAATGGGATATCCCGAGTGAGTTTGTTGTGGAAAAAATAGGAGTAGTAGAAGCTATCGAAAAATATAATCCGGATATAATTATATGTTCCTGGATGGTTCCAGGTATTAATTTATCAATTAGCTTTGATAATGTTCAAGAGTATATCTTGATAGGTGACCCAACTGTATGTGGGTTGAGAACCACTTGGGAAGAAAACAATAGATATGAAAAAGTAGTTTTAAAATCAATGAAGGAACTTCAGATATGTCATTCTGACATATTAACAAGTAACTTTAATAAAAGTAAATCTACGACAGTATCGTTTAGGAGGAGGTGTAACAAGCTTTTATGATTATCATAAAAGCTTTTTAAATTATGAAATAAGTATATATGCATATTAAATGAGTATCTTGTAGTTTTTTGTAGCGTTAGATAATACGTTATAGGAAATAAATTTTTTTAGTTATGTATTTGCGAATGTTAGTTTTTTAAAGGAATGTTTACAAAATTTTATAAATTAACTTTAAGAAGGGACTGCAAAACTAACTTATTATCAAAAATTAATAAAATAGTTCTAAACTATATTTTCAAAAGTCTTTATTTGTAGGGTTTTTTGTAAATTGTATTTTAAAAAAAATAAAAAGAGAAATTTTTAGAGTTTTACAGATATTCCACAAGTCTAGTGGTAGTTTTTGCTCATAAATATTTTCTAATTATTATTATTTAGTTAGTTTAATATTTATTTAGAGTGTTGTAAGTAATTGTTGAACTTTTGAGACTCTTAAATTAGACTTTTTTTTGGTTTAATGTTAAGATACTAGCATCAATAAATACTTATTTGGAGAACCTAAGATGACTAATTTAACAAATATTTTACTTAGAATTTATTAATACTTATATACATCTATGACAAAAAAGAAGGAAAATAATGATAATAAACTCAATGAAGCAATAGATGAAATACGATCAAAGTTTGGAGAAGGAATGCTCATGAAACTTGGAGAGGTGAGAAAAGTAAATTTAGATTCTATACCGACAGGATCATTATCACTAGATATCGCTCTTGGAATCGGTGGAGTTCCTCGTGGCAGAGTGATTGAAATTTATGGACCTGAGTCATCGGGTAAAACAACTCTTGCATTACATATAGTTGCAAACTTACAGAAAAAAGGAGGAATCGCTGCATTTGTAGACGCAGAACATGCATTAGATCCAGTTTATGCAAAAAAAATAGGAGTGGATACTGATGAACTACTAGTTTCACAACCAGATTCAGGTGAACAAGCTCTTGATGTGGTTGAGACTTTGGTTAGGTCTGGAGCAGTAGATGTTATAGTTATAGACTCTGTTGCTGCACTTACTCCTCAATCAGAAATTGATGGAGATATGGGAGATTATCATGTAGGAAAGCAGGCGAGACTTATGTCACAAGCCCTTAGGAAGCTTACGTCTATTGTAGCTAAGTCAAAGGTTACTGTGATTTTTATAAATCAAATAAGGATGAAAATTGGGGTAATGTTTGGAAATCCAGAAACCACAACTGGAGGAAATGCTCTTAAATTTTATTCATCTGTGAGACTTGAAGTGAGACGTGCTGCACAAATAAAAAAAGGAGATGATATCGTAGGAAATAAAGTAAAAGTTAAAGTTGTAAAAAATAAAGTAGCACCACCGTTTAAGGTTGCAGAATTTGATATCATGTATAATGAAGGAATTTCTTTATCCGGAGATGTTTTGGAGATTGCTACAAAATATGAAATAATTACAAAAAAAGGACACTCATATAATTATCAGGATGTAAAGTTAGGTGTGGGACGAGAAAAAGCAAAAGAAATTTTAAAAAATGATGAAAAGTTGCTAAATGAAATAGCTCAAAAAGTACATAAGGTCATAGAAGATAAAATGAATTAAGAAATATTAAAGTTAAAAGTTATGAATGATAAAAACAAAAAATTAACTGGAGCGGAAGTTTTACTTAAATCTTTTTCTGAGTTAGGCCTTGACCTTTTAGTGGGGTATACAGGAGGAACTATAATGCCAGTATTAGATAAACTTGAAAAATTTAAAAATTTAAAATTTATAACATGTAGACATGAGCAAGGTGCTGGTTTTATCGCACAGGGATATGCAAGAGCTAGTGGTAAAATTGCACCGCTTTTGGTTACTTCTGGACCCGGTATAACGAATACTGTGACAGCTGTAGCTGATGCTATGTTGGATTCCGTTCCTATGCTTTTAGTTTCTGGGCAAGTATCTCAGGAAGTTGTAGGAACAGATGCTTTTCAGGAGATAGATGTGTTAGGAATAATGTATCCAATTACAAAATATGCAGTGTTACCAGATAAGGTAGATGATATATCAAAAATAGTAGCTAGAGCAGTATATATAGCTCACCATGGTAGAAAAGGTCCTATTTGTATTGATTTACCAAAAAATTTACAATTTGAAATTACAAAAAATACAAGCATACCAAAAAAAGTAAGCTTTCCAGGATTAAAGGAATGTCTTAAGATGGATAGTAATTTAGAAAGTGTAAAAAAATCACTAGAGCTAATAAAAAATTCAAAAAAACCAGTTGTATTATTAGGTCATGGAGTAATCATATCAAATTCAAAAGAAGAGGTTTTGAAATTTATAGAAAAAATTAAAGCACCTACAGCACTTACATTACATGGACTTTCAGCTATATCAGCAAATCATGAGTTATGTTTGGGTATGATGGGTATGCATGGCGAAATAGAAGCTAATAGAGCAATAGAAGAATCAGATTTGCTTATTGCACTTGGGATGAGATTTGATGATAGAGTTACTGGCAAATTATCGGAATATGCCAAAAATGCAAAAGTTATTCATATAGAGATTGATTCTTCAGAAGTAGATAAAAATGTTTTGACTACTGTTAGTATCAATGCAGATCTCAAAAAAGCGCTTATAGTATTAAATTCTGAATTAGAAAATGTAGAAATAAATCTAGATGAAAGGGATAAATTTTTAGCAAGTATTAAAATTAATAAAAAACTAAGTAAAAAGTTTTATAATCATATATTTGATAAGGGCGTGGGAAATTCAGGTAAGTTGCTTATGAGTCATATAATTCATAAATTATCAGAATTTACAAGAGGTGAGGACAATATTGTAACAGATGTAGGACAGCATCAAATGCAGGTTGCAAAATTTTATAAATTTAATAAGTTTAATAATTGGTTTAGTTCAGGAGGTCTAGGTACTATGGGATTTGGAATTCCTACTGCTATTGGAGTTAAACTTGCGAGACCAAATGAGGAGGTTTGGGTAGTAGTAGGTGATGGAGGAATACAGATGAATATTCAAGAATTAGGAACAATTCTTCAAGAAAAGTTAAACATAAATATTTTATTACTTAATAATTCATTTTTAGGTATGGTTCGACAATGGCAAGATTTATTTTTTGAGAAAAAACGAGCGGAGACTACTATGATTTCACCTAATTTTTCATGTATCGCAGAAGCTTATGGATTAGGATATAGGAAAGTTGAGTCTGTTAATGAAATAGGCTCAGCATTAGAATGGTCAAAGAAAGAAGCAAGAGCTACTATAGTGGAATTTATATGTGATTCCGATGAAGTAATTTATCCTATGGTACCACCAGGAAATACTTTATCTGAAATGCTAGAAAATGAAGATGATGCGAAGAAAAAGTTAAATATTTAATATAAAAAAATGAAAAATTGTCATATAATATTGATATTCGCACAAGATGAAAAAGGTGTTATAGAACGTATAGCTATGTCATTTCGTAGAAAGATGTATAATATAAGTCAAATATCTACATCTGACACTGAAAAAGAAGGTATAAAAAAGATTACGGTAGAATTAGATAATTTGGAAGATGATAAAATATCTAAAATTTTAAAACAAATAAATAAAATAATAGAAGTGATAGATGTTGTGCATATAACCTATGATAAGGCAATAGTTATTAAAGTTGCTCTTGTTAAAATTAAAAATAATGATGATTATACACTAAATAAATTACAAAAAATGCAAGAAATAGAAGTATTGAATGTATCAAGAAATAATATAATTTTTAGAGTTATCCAAAATCCAGAGGAGTTAAAAAAAATATTAGAGAAAATTAGTAAAAATTTTATAATAAATGAAATAACTACAAGTGGAGCAGTAGTTATGGAAAAATAGATTTTTAAAAGTATTATTTTGTTGTGATATAATTTAAATATTAATTTTTTATAATATTAAAATGACAAAGTTATCAGCAGAGAATAGAAATATTCTTTTAAAAAGTATTAGAAATATACCTAATTTTCCAGAAAAAGAAATTATATTTAAGGATATTACGACACTTTTAAATAATCCAAAGGCTTTTGATATTCTCATGAATCATTTGGAATCTAGATACAATAGTTACAACTTGGATTATGTAGTAGGCATTGATGCACGTGGATTTATTTTTGGATCAGTTCTTGCAGACAGGTTAAATGTTGGATTTGTACCAATAAGAAAGAATGGTAAGTTACCAGCTGAAACAATTTCAGAAAAATATGAATTAGAATATGGTTTTGATGAAGTTCAAATTCACACAGATGCTTTTTGTGATAAAGAGAATCCAATAGTTTTACTTGTTGATGATTTAATAGCAACAGGAGGAACAGCAGCAGCTGCAGAATTACTCATAAATAAAGCGGGAGCAAATTGTATTGAATGTTGTTTTGTGATGGAATTGGACTCGTTGAAAGGTAGAGATAAAATAAAAGGTGAAATTTATAGTGTATTAAATTTTTCATAAAGCATACTTCCAAAAGTCTGTATTTATAGGGTTTTTATAAGCTATATGTTTTTTAAAAAAAACAAAAATAGTAAATTTTAAAGTTTTGTAGAGTTTTTTGAGGAATTACAATAGAAATTTAACAATCGACACAATAATATCTATATGTTATTATTAGTATAATTAAATAGGAATTAACTTTAGTTTTAAGTAGATTAAACTATAAACAAAATAAAAAAATGAAACAAAATACATTAAACATTGTTATGATTATACTCATAGCATTAGTTATATCTATTGGCATATTTAAGATAATAGACACTTCTCCAGAAATTGCAGAAAATAAAGAAGATATTAATATTAAGATAAAACAAGAAATAGTGGATGGTAACATGGGTAATTTGTATGCATGTAAAGAAGGTAATAAATTATATATAAATAAAATTAATAATGATATAATTGACATAACAATTATTCACTCAGATGAGACCTATAGTTCCATTGTATTAAAAAGAAAAGATACAGATGGTAAAGTTATTTATGCAGATGAGTACAATAAACATAAATTATCTTTTGTAAAAAAGAAAGCTTCATTTACTATAAATGATAAAAAAGTAGCAACTTCTTGTAAGATCATAAGTAAGAAGGAACTTGATTTACCTGAATTATTTGATAAAACAAATGCTATAAATAGTCTATCAGATAGGATGGATTATATGCTATATGGAGATCCAGCATTTAATCGTGTAGTTGTCATGAAACTTTCTACTTTTGAAAAAGTTGCAGAATTTGAAATTGAAGGAGAAAATGTTTATTGTACTGATCATGTGAGTGATAAAAAGTCGTATGTTATACCAAGAGGCAGTGATTTCGTTCAAATAATGAAAGGAAATGCAAGAGAAGGTTTTGAATTGGGTAAAAAAATTAAATTACCATTTTATCCAAGAACAGGAGCAAAGAATGATTTTATTGATTTAGAATTGATTAGTAGTAAAAATAAGGCAATGTTTGCTATTTTAGACTTAAAAACTGATAAAGTTTTATATATTGGTGGAAAGAATGAAGTTACTGATGTGGTTGCTGCATATGGAGGAAAAAATTCAACTGGACATGCAAAATGGATATCAGCAAATTATTTTATTTTTTCTGACAGGTCTACGAATGAATTATCTTTGTATCATGTTTCTAGAAAGTCTTCAGAAGAAATCGAAGTTATAAAAACAGATTCTGTTAAATTATCTTTTTCAGTGCATACATTTTTTGATATTAAGATAAAATCAGAAGATATTTATGAATTCTATGCTACTTTAGAGGGTGATGATAAGAATAATGGAGGCGTTGTTGAAATTTTTGTAAATAATGGTAAATTAACTGTTGGTAGAACAGTTATATCTTCAGGAGGAGTTCATCATGCTGAAGCACATCCAACTAAGGATTTAATATATATACCGACTGGAAATGGATTTTTAGATATAGTAGATGAAAATACAATGAAGGTTGTAAAAACTATTAAAACCGGTAAAGGTTCTGGGCATGTTATATGGGTTCAGGAACACAATATTGCGTTAATTCTTAATCATAATGACACTTACATAACTGTAGTTGACATGGAAAAGCATAAGAAAATAAAAAATATAGAAGTGGCAAAAGATAATCCAAAATATGACACAATGTTACAGTCTCATAGTACAAGAGTTAGTCCTGATAGTAAGTATTATTATGGATTTGCAACAGATAATGGAACATTTTTTCGTGTCAATTTAGAAAAATTGGAATTAGATAAGGAGTTATATGTAGGAGGAACGCCGAAGCAAGCATCGCAACCTTCTGAGTTAAATGGTTAAATATTGCTGCAATTCATAACATAAAATATTTATAAAAACGGAATAATTCTGCTAGATTGAAATAGTTATCTGAATATAAATATATTAAGATAATGGTAAAAGGTTCTAAGTTTACTTGACAAGACTAATAAATGTGCTATTATATAGATATTAGTGAATGATTTAAGTAATTAAATTATTCGATTTTTCATTCAAAATTTATTTAAATGGTTCATAATGTAAAGATAAATTGGTGTATGACGGTAGTTAAAAATAAATTTTTTTTAACTAAAATTTATAGTTTTTACAAAAAAATAAAAAAGAGTCATTTGCGTACTTTTAATTTTTATTTTAAGCAAAAAATGTTAATAGTGGCAATGGTATTCTTGCCCATGGTTTCAATAACGTCTATTTTTTATAGTCAAAAATTACCTAGAGAATCTTATATTTACGATAGTGAATTTCATATTTCTACATCTACAGGAGATATATTGAAAATAGATGAAAGTATTAATTTTTCATTCATAAAAAGTCAGATACATACAAAAGTTGAAGTATTTCCAGATATTCCAGTTAAAATAATTTGGAATACTAACAAAACAGAGCTTAACATTGAACCAGTTAAGACGTGGGGGGAATTTGAATCATACGAAGTAGTTTTAACAAAGTATCTAGATGATGATAATAGTGATGATAAAAGTTCTTCAACTGCTGTTTATAAATTTAATGTTGAAGAAAAACCTAAAATATTAAAAAGTATTCCGAAAATAGGATCAAAAAAGTCTGTTCTTGAAAATAATAATATAATTAGAGTTTTTTTTGATAGAAGTATCTCAAATTATGAATTTTTTGTTAAAATAGAGAATAATGAGATATTAAAAACAGATTTTAATTCAGATAATAATTCATTAACTATAATATTGAAAGATTCTATAAAAGCAAAGCAGAATTTAGAGATTTCTATTTTTGGAAGATATGATTTTTTAAAAGATGAGATAGATGTTTTAGGCACAATATCCATGGAAGTTATTCCTTCTAAGCCAAATAGTTGGCCAATAGATAAAGAAGATAGGTTAAATATTGCGTCAGAATCGACGATACCTTATATTGGTGATGGTAAATATATTGATGTAAATCTTGAATCTCATATAACAACCCTGTATAGTGATGGAGAAATAATACATCAGTTTATAAATTCGCCTGGAGCCAAAGACTCTCCTACAATAAAAGGAGTTTTTAAGGTAAAAGCCAAAGCATTAAAACCAATATCTAATACATTTAAGGTATTTCTGCCTTACTGGATATCGTTTACTGATGATGGAATGTATGGATTACATAGCTTAGTTGAATGGCCTGCTAATCATCCAGATTTTCCTAATTCTCCAGGGGGTGGCAAGGAATCTATAAGAAGTATAGACAAAGCAATTTCACCAGGATGCATTAGACACACTGATCAAGATTCAAAATTAATTTATGAGTGGGCAGAAATAGGAACTGTTATTTACATATATTAAACTCAAAGAAGTATAAAAGATAAATTAAAAAACACCATTATTTTGAAAAAGGTGTTTTTTAAAACAATGATAACACAAAGTCTTATTAGGCTAGTGTATTAACAACATAATCTGCTAAAAATAATCCTACTAACAGAGCGAATACTCCAAAAAGAATCATGTTATGTCGATTTTCTGAGTTATTTTTGTTTTTATTCATAATAAAATATTAATTACTTACTTATATTATACAATACAATTTGAAAATTTAAAAGCATATATAAAAACATGAAGTTTACTCCATGTTTTTATATGGTTAAAATCTAGTTATACTTCAAATCTATTACTTACTATGCTCCAGTTAATTGATTTCATAAATGTTTGTATATAGGAAGCTCTATCCATCTCATAATCAAGTATATAAGCATGTTCAAATACATCCATGACTAATAAAGGCACTGTACCAACTAAATGACCTAAGTCATGTTCTCCAATCCAAATATTAAATAATTCATCAGATTGTTTGTCATATAAAAATACAACCCATCCAATTCCTCTCATTTTACCAATAGCTTCAAAATCTTCTTGCCATTGATCGAAGTTACCATAAATCTCATTCAACTTCATGCCTAATTTAGAATTTTCCAGTAAATCAGTTGGATTAGAAGTTAGTCCATCAAAATATAATTCATGCATTCTCATACCATTCCATTCCCATCCTAACCTTCTTTGAGTCTCAGCATGTTCAGGTGTTCCAAATTCCAGAACATCTAGTTTATCGATTAATTTATTTGTATTTGCAACATATCCTTTATATAAGCCAAAATGATTATTTAAGAGAGACTTACTAAACCCAGATATACCCAGTAAATTAGTATAGTCTTTTTCTGTATAAGTCATATTAAATTTTATTTATTAAATCAACTCCTGGAGTTAAAGTAGCTTTTCCTGGTTGCCAATTTGCAGGACATACTTTATCACCATGTTCCGCTACAAATTGAGCAGCTTTAATTTTTCTAACAGTTTCAGATACATTTCTACCAATGCTATTATCATTTACTTCATAGGCCTTTAATATTCCATCAGGATCTACTATAAATGTGCCTCTGAGTGCTAGACCTTCTTCTGGTAGGTAAATTCCACATGCTCTAGTTAGATTTCCAGTAGGATCTGCTCCCATAGGGAATCTTACTTGTCCTACAGCTTCGCTTTGATCATGCCAAGCTTTATGAGAAAAGGCTGTGTCTGTAGAAATACTTATAACTTCTGTATTCATTTCTTTTAATTCTTCGTAATGTTTAGCCATGTCTTCAATTTCTGTGGGACAAACAAATGTAAAATCAGCTGGATAAAAGAATAGTATCAGCCATTTTCCTCTATAATCAGATAAGTTTACTTTTTTTATTTCTCCATTTTGATAAATTTCAATGGGCATATCTACAATGTGTTTTCCAATTACTGGTAGATCATTTTCGAAATAATAGTCTGAATGGTCCTCTTCTAATTCTTGTGTATGATTTGTCATAGTTTTTAATTTAATTTATGTTACATTATTAATAATAAACTATATTATTTAATAGTCAATATTTTTTAGATTTCTATTTTATGTTGTATACTATATAAGTAAGCTGGTAGATTTTAAGCTTTGACTTTAATTAACATAATAAGAATAGAATGAATAAAGAATTATTGAAAGAAGTGGCCAATAAAATGGTTGCTTCAGGAAAAGGAATACTTGCAATAGATGAGTCTCATGGAACATGTGAAAAAAGATTTGTAGCATTAAATGTTTCTTTTGAGGAGAAAAGTAGACAAAATTATAGAGAATTGTTAGTTACAACCAAGGGAATAGAGGAAGCAGTTTCTGGATATATCTTATTTGATGAAACAATAAGACAAAAAACAACAGAAGGTGAAAAATTTGTTGATATTCTATCAAAAAAAGGAATTTTATCTGGTATAAAAGTAGATAAAGGTGCAAAGGATTTAGCGTTATCAGATGGAGAAAAAGTTACGGAAGGACTTGATGGTTTAAGAGAACGACTTGTAGAATATAAAGAGTTAGGAGCTTCTTTTGCGAAATGGCGTGCAGTTATAATAATAGATGAACAAAATAATTTACCAACAAATTCCTGCATAGTTTCAAATACTCACGCACTTGCGAGATACGCTGCTTTATGTCAAGAAGTTGGAATAGTTCCAATGGTAGAACCTGAAATATTATTAGATGGAAATCATTCTATAGAATTATGCAGGGAAGTTAGTGAAAAGACTTGGATTGAATTATTTAAGCAATTAGAACTTTTGAATGTATATTTACCAGGTACAATTTTGAAAACTTCCATGATTTTGCCAGGAATAAATAATAAAAATCAGGCTTCAGATGAAATAATTGCAAAAGAAACTATTGAAAGTTTTAAGAAAGTTGTACCAAAAGATCTTGCTGGTATCGTATTTTTGTCAGGTGGACAAACCGCAGAGGAATCAACAAATAGACTTGCAAAAATGAATGAATTATATAACGATTTACCTTGGCCAGTATCATTTTCGTATGGAAGAGGAATACAGCAACCAGCGTTAGAACTTTGGGCAAAGGATGCGAAAAAAAATTATAAATTAGCACAACAAGCACTTCTAGAAAGAGCAATAGCAAATGGAAGAGTTGTTAAATAAAAATTATGGAATTAAAGGAGATAAAACAAATACTACAAAATCAAGAAAAGAAAATCGACTCTATGGCTAAGGATCTACATAGAATTAAGCAATTTTTTCTGTGGTCTTTTGTTGCAACTATAGTTACATTTGTTCTTCCTATGATAGGAGCTGTAATATTTATACCAATAATGTTAAAATCATACTTAGGAGCTTTTGATGGACTACTCTAATGAGAGAATAAAAAACACGACATTTTTTGTCCTGTTTTTTATTTGACTTTATTAAAATAAATTAAATAAAATTAAACTAGATATAGCACTATATAGAAAAGTTATTATAAAAATAAGTATTAATAAGCTAGAAGTTTTTGCTATATATTTAAGTTTTATTTTTACATTCAATACGAGAAAACAAGCGATACCAGAAATTGTAGATAGTAACCATAAAGATTTTAAATTTATTAGTATAGCACTAACTAAAAAAGAAATAAATAAATTAATTCCAATTATTTTTCTTGATTTATTCATTCCAAATAGTACAGGTATGGTTTTTATGTTGGCATACTTATCTCCAGTGTAATCTTTTAAATCTTTTAAGGGTAAAGATAATGTATAACCTATTAACATTGATAATATAAAATCTAAAGGAATATATTTTAAATTAATTAAATTGTCAAATGATGATAAAAATCCAATTATAATAATTAAAATTGAAGCACATGATGCAATAAAGGTTGCAACTAGTGGTATTTTCTTTAATCTTAAAGGATTCATATTATATATCCATGATAAACCATGATAACATGATATTAATATTAAAGTATTTTTAGAAATTAAAGCTGATAACAATAATGAAGTTATGAATAGCAAAAAACCATAGATCAAACTTTGTTTAATAGTTAAAATACCCTTAGGTAAAGGTCTATGAGGATTTGAAATTTTATCAATTTCAATATCAGCTACATCATTAAAAAAAACAGTACTAATCCAAGAAATAATTACTATTATACTTAATAATATTGTTGAATAAATATTTGGTAATTGAGTATTTGGTATATAAATATATGAAAAGCCTATTCCAATAAACAAAAGTCCTATATGATATATAATTTGCAAAAAACGAAAATTTAAAATAAGTTCAAATATTTTAGGTTTTTTATTCATGAAACATTATTAAAATAATAAATATTCTATTCAAAAGTTTATTATAATTATACTTCATAGAAGAGGTAACGACAATTTTTTTATGTTACAATAAATATATGACAAATTTACTTAAAGGACTAAATACACCACAAAAAGATGCTGTAAAAGCAAATAAGGGTCCTTTTTTGGTTATCGCTGGTGCAGGTTCAGGTAAGACAACAGCTCTTACAAGAAGAGTTGCTTATTTGATATTGGAGAGAAAAGTATATCCGCACAATATATTAGCAGTGACTTTTACAAATAAAGCTGCAAAGGAAATGAAGCAGAGAATCTCAGGTTTAATTGGAATCGATAATATGGTTCCTCTTGTAGGCACATTTCATAGTGTGTGTGTAAAAATTTTGAGAAATAACATATCAAATTTACATTATAGTTCAGATTTCACTATTTTAGATACTCAAGATACACAAGCTATAATAAGAAAGAAAATAAAAGAACTTAAATTACCATCAAAAAAAATTACACCAAGAATGGTATTGAATAAAATATCTCATGCAAAGAATTTATTACTAACTCCAAAAGACATAGCGTTACAAGTTAAAGATAACTATGATAAAGACATAGCAAATATTTACGATAAATATCAAGAATATCTATTTAAATCAAATTCTTTGGATTTTGATGATTTAATTAGATTAACGATTAAATTATTTAAACAGTTTCCAGAAATTTTAGAATCTTATCAAGAACGGTTTAAATACATATTAGTAGATGAGTATCAAGATACTAATTATGCACAATATACTTTTATAAATTTACTTGCTAAAAATCATAAAAATATATTTGTAGTTGGTGATGATTGGCAAAGTATTTATAAATGGAGGGGTGCAGATATTAATAATATTTTAGATTTTGAAAAAGATTATTCAGGAGCTAAAATTATCAAACTTGAGCAAAATTATAGATCTACTCAAATTATATTAGATGCCGCATACTATGTAATAAAAGAAAATAATAAAAGAACAAATAAAAAAATTTGGACGAATCAAAGGGAGGGTCAAAAAATTATAGTTTTTGAAGCAAGTAATGAATCTCAAGAAGCTGCTTATATTTCAAAAAAAATATTGGAATATGTGGAAGATAATAAAAAAACATTTAATGATTTTGTTGTTCTATATAGAACAAATGCACAATCCAGAGTTATAGAGGAATATTTTTTAAAAAATGATATACCATATAGAATTGTGGGCGGTATTAAATTTTATGCTCGTAAAGAGATAAAAGATATTATTGCATATTTAAAATTAATAAAAAATCCATATGATCAAACATCTCTTTTTCGTATTTTGGATGCAGTAAAAATAGGAATAGGGGAAAAAACTATAAATAAATGGATTATAGGAGCTAATAGATATAATATGGATTTTATAACTTTTGCATTAAGTGAAAAGTTGGGAGAGTTTATAACAGTAAGTAGCAGAAGACAAAAAATAAAATATTTTTCACTCTTTATAAGAGATATTAAAAAAAATAATATAGATTTAGATGTGTCTTTATTAATTCGTCATGTCTATGATAATAGTGGTTATAAATCTATCATAATGGATGGTACAGAAGAGGGAAATATTCGAGATGAAAATATCAAAGAATTATTATCTGTTTCTTCTAAGTATAAAAATATGGATAATCAACTCAATTTATTTTTAGAAGAAGTGGCATTAGCTAGTGATTCAGATACTATTTTGGAAAATTTAGATAATGTTCATCTTATGACGTTACATAGTGCAAAAGGATTGGAGTTTCCTATAGTATTCATAATAGGATTAGAAGAAGGATTACTTCCGCATGTAAATTCTATAAAAAATGAATCTGAGTTAGAAGAAGAAAGAAGGTTAATGTATGTGGGTATCACAAGAGCTAAAGAAGAAGTATTTTTATTATATGCTAACCAAAGAATGTTATTTGGTAACTTTAAGATAAATCTACCAAGTAGATTTATAAATGACATACCAAGTAAGTTGATAGAAAAAGATATAGCAAGAGGCTCTATGATTTTACTTGGTAATACAAAGAAAAAAGAAAGCAATATTAAGGATATTTATAAAATCCCAAAGGAAAACCAAACTAACATAAAAAAAGGAATGAAGGTTATACATGCACAATTCGGTATAGGAGTTGTTCTTTATGTTGATAAGGATACCGTAAGTATCATATTTAAAGGTAAGGCAATCAAAAAGTTATCCAGGACTTATGCACAACTTACAATTGCTGAATAGTGCTATTGTAGGTGTGTATAACCTGTGGATATGTGTACAACTTGTGGATAAGTATTATTATAAATGTTAATTAAATTTTCTTTTTTTATTCTAAAAATATAATTTTGAAAATATGGATATTTTAAATTCTTATTCAAACCATCTCAAAAGCCCTTAGATAAGGGTTTTTTCTATGCTATAATTTGACCTTAATTATTTTACTTGGTATAATGTATTTAGAAGGTTGAGGGAGAAGAGAAAAAAACAGCCAAAGTTATGCACATTAACATCATTGCTACTGACAGAGGAAGAGTTTCCAATCATATTTTCCCCCTATTTATGATTGGAAACCCTTCCCCTGTCTCATAAGAGAGGTTAACATACCACTCTTCGTGAAGAATTTTCTTAAGAGGTTAGCTAGTCAGTTGTGACTACTAAATCATAAGATATTCCTAGTCTTCACAAACAAAAAAACAAAAATAAAAATATATCACTTATTTTTTCTAAAAAAAATAAGTGATATACTAATGAAATAAAAACAAAAAATAAAAGAGTTTAGAAATAATAGTTCTTTCAGATAAAAAAAGGGGGGCTAAATGCCATGAGACGGAGGTAAGAAGTAGCAATAGGAATATGCGAAAAATTAACAACAAGCATGCAAAAAAGAGGCATGTAATAGTATGTACGGAAATCACATATGATTTTCTAAACTAGTATGAATAAATTGAATTGATTGTTTTTTCACCCGGAAATAAGAAGTTTAAAAAGTTCAAAAAGTTTAAAGAATTTATGTTCGGTGCATACGCACTATGCCGGGCGCTTGCCCATACAACGATTAGGGGCCATTAGCGCCCGGTGAACAACCATCCTTAGATATATTTCGAGGAAATGATTCATCGGTAGATATTTGAAGGTGTGTTTTTCTAAAATGATTTAATTTTTGTTAAATAGGTCATTTATTATTATAGGTATAAGTATGCTATACATTATACTATTTATAATTTTTATATAAAAAATCACCAAAGAAAATTGTAAAAAAATAGATATTAGTACAAATATCCTAGCAAAATTTTCATATTATAGGATATAATTTTTTATGGATAAGTATAAGTTTAAATTATTTAATCTTTGTAAAGTCTAGAATAGAAGATTTCATAAAAGTAAAGAAAGGTTATTATTTTTTTGCATTGTCTAAATATCGTGGATATATAGAATATAGGCATGTAGATTTTTTGATATGTGATAAAAAAACTAGTTATTGAGTTAGATGGATACTCTCATAATTTTAAAAAACAGAGATAGTATACTTAATAAAACATACAAAATTGTAAATTTATCAGTTATTCATATTGTAGTGCATGATATAAATAATAAAAAGCACTTAGAATATGTTTATGGAAAAATATTCAGATTTAAAGTAGTATCTATTCTTAAATATTTTGAAGATTTCAGTTGACATGATATTATGTATTTAAGTATACTTAGGTACATGTAACAAATTAAAACTATTTTATGAAAAATAAAATAAAGTCTTCAATTTTTGATATAAAAGATTTAGTTGTTCCTGGAGAAAATGAACAAATTGTAGTTGGAGGAAGAGATAAGTTTGAAATTGCCATAGAAGCATTAAAAAAAGCTAATATAAAAAAAATTGGAGTAATTGGTTGGGGATCGCAGGGTCCGGCACAATCTCAAAATTTAAAAGATTCTTTAGATAATACGGATATTGAAGTTACTATAGGACTCAGAAAAGGTAGTTCTTCATGGGATAAAGTTGAAGAAGTTGGGCTTAAGGTGGATGAAATGTATAAAGTTTTATCGGAATCAGATTTAAATATCTTACTTATAAGTGATGCAGCTCAGGCTGATAATTATAAAGAAATATTTAAAAATCTTAAATCAGGTTCAACGCTCGGACTTTCACATGGCTTTTTACTTGGACATTTGCAAAATGTAGGTGATAAATTTCCAGATGATATAAATATAATAGGTGTATGTCCAAAAGGCATGGGTCCTTCAGTTAGAAGATTATATGAGCAAGGAAAAGAGGTCAATGGCGCTGGAATAAATAGTTCATTTGCTGTTGAAAAAGATATAGATGGAAAAGCTACAGATATAGCACTTGCTTGGTCTATTTTAATAGGGTCTCCTTATATATTTAAAACCACACTTGAAGATGAATTTAAATCAGATATTTATGGGGAAAGAAGTATTCTTTTGGGAGCAGTTCATGGAATGGTAGAAGCACTTTATCAAAAAAGAACAGTAGAAGAAGATGAAAAAGACGTATATAGAGAGACAGTGGTAAATATAACAGGTCCAATAAGTAGGAAAATATCTAAAGAAGGTATAGAGTCTATTTTTAAGGAGTTTGAAGGAAATGATGTTTTTTATAAGTCTTTAAATGCTAGTTATAAAGAATGTTATCCATTATTAGAAGAAATATATGATGAGGTATCAAGTGGTAATGAGATACGAGGTGTTATTTTAGCAGGTAGGAGGAAGCAAATATTTGTTCCTGAGTTAATTGATAAAACTCCAATGTGGAGAGTTGGTGAAGTTGTTAGGAAGAGTAAAGATAATGGAGATAATTATGAGATAGTTGCGGAAACTTCAGGATTTTATGTGGGCGTAATGATGGCTCAAATTGATGTTCTTAAGAAAAATAAACATTCTTGGAGTGAAATTGTAAATGAATCTATAATAGAAGCAGTTGATTCACTTAATCCATATATGCACGCAAGAGGCATTGATTATATGGTTGATAATTGCTCTAGAACTGCTAGATTAGGCTCTAGAAAATGGGGACCAAGATTTAGGGCATGTATAGAAGTAGCAATCTATGATGTTAAATATGATGAATTTGATATTGAATTGATAGATAGACTCAGAAACCACGATGTTCATTCAGCTTTAAAATCATGTGGAGAATTGAGACCATCAGTGGATATATTTGTAGAATAGTGTAAATAAAAAACTGTACAAAAACCAAAAAGCTACTAAATTTTAGTAGCTTTTTGGTTTTTGTATAAATAGTTACTTAGATAAGGTATTTACGGTAGGCTTTTTAATAAGTGAAAAATCTTGTACCTTTTGCCAATCATTTTCATTTAGGATAATTATTTTATCTTCAGATATAATGTACAGATAATCATTTATATATAAAGCTCTGCGAACTCCTGTTGTGCTTATCGCTTTTTTCATTTCTAGATTACCATTTTCAAAAGTAAATATATAACCCCCCTTGTTTCCAGGTAAGAAAAATATATTGTGTTTATCATCAAGTAGAAAAGCATGATGATTATTTACTGCCTCTGAATAGTACTCATCAAGTAGGTATTTAGAAGTTTCCTTTGGATTAGTTACATTAGAAACATCAAAGACTGATAGTTTTACCTTCCCATCTTCTTCTCCTATTCCGAGGATTAAATCATCTCCTAGTGAATGTAAGTATGATGAGTATCCTGGTATTTTTAGTTCGCCTGTAATCTTGGGAGAAGCGGGACTTTTTAAATCTAGAACATAAAATGGATCAGTCTCTCTAAATGTTACCACATATCCTTTGTCTTCCATGAATCTTACAGAATAAATCCTTTCATCTTTGCCCATATCAAATACAGAGCCTATAATTTTCATTTTTTTATCAAAAATATAAACATCATTTGTACTAGCTATATCATATTCATTGGTATCTATAGTTGTTGCTATACGTAAATTGCTCTTGTATTCATCTATTGAGAATTGATTTAATAAATGTCCAGGTACTATACCTATATTATTAATTTGTAATTTCCCAAGAGAAACCTTTACAATAGAAGAATTTTCTAATTTTCTTATATGTTCTTCTAAATAATTTTTTATTTTATTTTCAAGTTCATTTTTAAATTTTAAGGATTCATCTTCAGTCAATGTATTGAAATAAGTATCAATAAGTATTTCAAGTTCATGTGTTTTAGTGCTGTCACTTATATCATAACTTATAAGTTTAGTTATTTTTTCTTTGAACTGATTCGGAATAGGACTTGAGTCAGATAATAAAAATTTAGTAAATATATCGAATTTACTTGTTCGATTTGGATATGCTATGTAGAAATTTTCAAGAGACATGTATGTTACAATGTTTCCTTGAGATCCTATAAATGATAGTTTATCTTTTAGTTCACCAGTATCCACATTAATCTTTATGAGAGAGTATGTTATATCTGCTGAAATAGGATTTGTGGGATAATTTATAGTGTTACAAGGAATTATTATATCTACTCCATTTATAACAAGTGGACGAATAGGGCAGGGTGTAGATGGTTTGATTTTAGTTTTTGTTAGTAAATAAAGTGTGCTATCTGACAATCTAGCAGTTTCAATTTGTACTTCATTATTTATTTTTATACTCCACTTTTTATCAGTATTGGAATTTGAGATATCATAACCATATATGTATTCATTTCCAAGTACTACTAAATTTTTATTTTCTAGGAGTAGTTCGCCATGAACATCTAAATCATTGATAAGTTGTATATCTCCTGGAGGAATTGCTTTAATAGTGTAAATTCCTTCATTCCTTTGCATTGGAGGGGCTATCTTCTTTTCTGATATCATGCTATTTTCTTTGCTTATTTCATCAAAAAATGTAGGCTCTTCTAAAAAATATGGAAAATTAAACCGTTCATGAGCTAAAAATATATTTTTTCCATCAGTTTTAACTATATCGGGTTCATCTATTCCTACAACTTGAACATTAGTTTTTGATGAGCGAGTAGATTTATTTTTGCTAAAATCTGTACCGGAACTCTTTAGACTGCTAGCAGTATTACTGGAGTCAACTTGGTTAGGTGACATTGTTAGGAGTCTTTCTTCTTTCACATTGAAAGTATCGTAACTACTATAATAATTTCCTTTATCTTCATTTTGTGCTAGGTAATTTTTAAAATCTGCTTCCGATTCAAATGTTTTGATTCCAGAAACATCTTTTTTAACAATATTATTCTTTATGAAGTCTGGTGTAATTATACTTACAACATGACTACTATTATTTTTAAAGTAAGTTACTAGTAACAGTACTACAAATAGAGATACTGCTAACAAAACAATTAGTGCTTTTTTCATATTTTATTATTTATTTTATTATTTATTTTATTATAACATGATTTTAAAAAATGGTACGATTCTCCAAATTAGTTTCATCTGTAGTTATAATTTTTTCTAGTCGAAAATACATAATCTTCTTGAAGTTACTTATTTTAAATGAGTCTATGTTGTATCATTTTGATGTCACAGGATTTCCAGTAGAAAATGGAGGTACTCATTCTTTGCATGTTGTTATAGTTAGTGAGAGGTGGTAAGGCTCTAATATCAAAAATTGAAAAAAACTTAGCGGTTTATTTTTAGCCAGTCTTCGCATGCTTCCATGGATGTTTAATAATTTTAAAAGGATTTTATATAACAGAAGATAATTATTTTAATTTGGTCAGATTTACATAGTGATTCAGAATAAGGTTTTACAATATTTCCAGTGATTATAATTTCTTTTTGGAAAAAATAAATGATCTTGCTAATAAAATGAAAACAAAAATAATTGTTGCAGATACAACAATTGAAGCTCCTGATGGTAAATCAAGATAGTAAGAAGTGAAAAGTCCAACAATAAAGGAAATAAATGCAAATATAATTGCAAATAATACATATGAATAAAATGAGCGAGCTATTAATTTTGAGGTTACTGGTGGAATAATTAAGAGAGCACTAACTAGAATAATTCCCAGTAATTTAACACCGAGAACAACTGCAAGTGAGAGAAAAATATAAAAAAGTAAATCAAGATATTTCGTATGTATTCCAGATGTCCACGCCATCTCTTTTGAAAGTGAGATAAGAATAAATTGTCTAAAAAATATATAGACTATTAATAAAATTCCAAAAGACAAGGCGGTAATCGTCCAGATATCTGCCCATGTTACTGCTAAAATATTACCAAAAAGAAAAGAAATTAACTCTGGTTGATATCCGGGTTGAAGTGAAACGAGGATGATTCCGAGTGCCATTCCAGTAGTAAAAACAATACCCACAACAGTATCAGAAGCGAGCTTGGAATACTTCTCTAAAAAATACATAGTTATTCCTAAAAGTATACCAATTATTAAAGCTCCTATAAACGGTAAAATACCGATAATAATTGCAATAGCTACTCCTAATAGAGAGGCATGTGCGATGCCGTCAGCAAAAAAGGACAGTTTACGTAGTGTCATAAATGAGCCAAGTACAGCAAGAAGTGGTGCGAGTACCATTCCTGCGATAAAAGCTCTCTGCATAAATTCCATTTGTAATAGTTCAATCATATTTTTTAACAATGATGTTTATAAAGTGATACATTTTCGCCATACAATTCTTTAATAATTTTTGGAGTAATAACTTTTTCTGGTGTACCACTGCAAAGCATGGTTTTATTTATACAAATAACTTGAGTAGCAATAGAGCTAACCATATTAATTTCATGTGAGACCATGATTATAGTCACATTGTAATCTTTTTGAATTTCTCTCATCAATTGATAAAAATTTTGCTCTCCACCAATATCAATTCCACTAACTGGTTCGTCTAAAAATAATATCATAGGTTCTCCCAGTAATGCTTTTGTGATTAAGACTCGTTGTAACTGTCCACCAGACAATTCTCCAAGTAGTGATTTTTGCAATTTTTTAATATTAAGATTTTTTAGTATTTTAATAATGCTTTGACTAGAAATAGTAGGGTGAGAAAATTTTAAAAATTCAAGAACTGTAATAGGGAAAGTTTTATCAAAGCCTAATTTTTGCGGAACATAGCCAACTTTATCTCTTATTTTATCGGGTTTTTCTTCTAGAATAGAAACACTCCCTTTATTGGGATTTAGTAGTCCAATAAGTATTTTTAATAAGGTAGTCTTTCCAGAACCATTTGGACCAATGATCATTACCATAGCATTTTGTTCTATCTGAAAAGAAATATTATTGAGCACAAAGTTACCACCATTTTTATAGGAGAAAGATAAATTTTCTACTTTTATTACAGTTGACATACTCATTATTTTTTAAGTGAATTTATTACTTGTTTTAAATTATATCTTATTAAATCAATATATGTCGTTCTCTCAAAAACTCCTCCCAACGGATCCATTGTAGCAATTCCTAGGTTGTTGTCTTGTGCAAAAGCTTTAATGATGCTACTTGAAAGTTGCGGCTCTACAAAAATCATAGAAATATTTTTATCTTGCACTTCTTTGCCTAAGTGCGCTAAATGTTTAGGTGATGGGTTTTCTCCAACTAAAGACTTGAAGCTACCAACAATATTTAAACCAAATTCATCAGCAAAATAATTCCAAGCATCATGCAAAACAACTACATTACGATTATCATAAAGCTCTATTTGTTTTTGTAATTCCATTCGTAATGTTTTTAATTCTTTTTGATATGCTACTGCTCTTTTTAAGTATATATCTGCATTATCTGCATCTAATACTGATAATTCTTCGGCTATATTGAAAGCAATTTGTTCTGCATTTTTTGTAGAAAGCCAATAATGCGGATCAGTTGTGCCATGATTATGTTCATCTTCTTTTTTTTTCTCTTTATGTTCGTCATGATTATCTTGATGTTCATCATACTTATCTTTGTGATTAGTATGAGTGTCATTTTCTTTTCTGTCTGTATGTGTAGCTTTTTTAGATTTTAACAGAGGGATATTGTTTTCTACTAGAAGTACTGGAATTTCTAAAGAATTGGTAATTTTTTCTGTCCAGTTATCTACACCATGTCCTATTGCAAAAATAACCTTAGATCCAGTCAATTTTTTAAGAACGCTTGGTTGGGGTTCAAAAGAATGTGGAGATGCTCCAGGAGGAGTTAAGAGTACTACTTCAAATTTATCTCCGGCGATTGTTTTCGTGATATCATAAAGTGGAAAGACAGTCGCAGCAACTTTTTGTTTTTGCTCTATTTTTGTGTCCGGTAATACTTCTTTTGTAATAGTTCTATTTTTTATTGCAAAAAATATCGCAATGAATGTCATAACTATGGCGACAATAAGGATTATTTTTTTCATAATAGTTTTAATTTTAATAGGTTTAGTAACATTTTGCACAAAGTCCTTTAGCAATAACATCAAGAACTTTATATTTTGGAGGTAATGATAATTGCGGAATACTCATCTTCTTTATACTACCACAATCAAGACATAAAAAATGATTGTGTTGATTTCTTGTACACACAATTTCATACATAACTTTTCGTTTTCCAAAGGTTACCTTTTTTATCTTTTTTTCACTAATAAGTTGTATAATATTTCTATAAATAGTTGAATAATCGACAGGATCTAGTTTTTTATGAATATCAGAGATACTTAAAAGATGATTTTCTTTTAAGAGACTTAATATTTTATCTTTGTATATATTTCTTTTCATATTAGATATATTATGCAAGTTACTTGTATAATAGTATATAATATAAATAAATACTTTGCAAGAAAAATAGATCTAGATATATTTTAAATTTTAAAGGATTTTTATTCATAGGGTTTTTGTAAGTTGTATTTTGAAAAAAAGTAATTTTAAAGTTTTGTAGAGATTTCTAAAAAATTACACTCAAATTGATATTTGTGATATTATGTAATATATAGAGAAGATATATAATTATTAGATTTTATTTATAAAGTTTTAATTTGTGAATTAAATTGAATTTAGAGTTTTTTCAGTAATTTTTTAGTAGGTAGTATGTTGATTATTATAGGTACTTTATATTTTTTGTTTATAATTTTCATTATTGTAGCATCTGTAGTTATTGTTTGGCATCTTATGAGATATTCAATGAATAAAAAATTAGCTACAACGACAGTACTAGTATTCATTACAGTGACCATTATACTTCTTGTGATGAGTTTACTGCTGTTTTTGAATGTTATGTCAACAATGAAAAAATCAGGTAATCAAGTTGATTACTATAATCAGGATAATAATTCCTATGGTTTATGAAGCAGTTCAAACATTTTACAGCAAGTAGTAACGAAAAAATATACATGATTGTTTATAGGCATTGGTTTAATATTTTTAAGCAATATATACCCATACTATTATTTATTATTTTTGTTACTATAGGAATAGCTACACTTCTTGCATTGACAACTGATTCAAAAACTGTTATTAATACTAGTGGCTTTTATAATTCTGGTTTATATCTTTTAGGTATTGTTTTGTACTTAGTAGCTTGGGTGTATGGATTTATTATTTGGGTTGATTATCATTTAGATATATGGATAGTGACAAGCTCTAGAATTGTAAATATAGAGCAAAAAGGATTTTTTTCTAGAACCGTCAGTGAACTTGAGTATATGCATATACAAGATGTTACTAGTGATATACATGGAATTGTACACACAGCTCTTAATTATGGAGATGTGAATATTCAAACAGCAGGAACTCATGGTAGATTCACTTTTAGAAATATTCCAAAACCAGAAAAAATGAAAACTCTTGTAATGCATCTACATAGACAAGCATTGGCAAAGAAAGCTCATCCGAGTTATATAAAAAAAGAAAAAGAAATACAAAAAAATAACTAACTTAGTCTGTAATAATATAATATTACTATGCGTTACACAATCATTTTTTGTATAATTTTTTTGTTTTTAAATAGTTCTGTTTTGGCAAGGGAGAATGAAAAACCATTAAGTATTGTTGCTAAAGATGAGAGCTTACTAACACTTAGAATAAATGAAGTATTGCCAAACCCAGAAGGAAAAGATTTAAATAAAGAATATGTAGAGATATATAATTATGGAGATACTGCAGTGAATTTGGTAAATTGGAAAATTTGTGATGATAAAAATAAATGTAAATTATTTCTTGATAAGAAGATTAAAAAACATTCTTTTGTAGTTCTATATACTTTTTCATTAAAAAATAATGGTAAAAAAATATTTTTAAAATATTTGGATAGTGAAATAGATTCATTTTTATATAGTAATTCGTCAGAAGGAGTTAGTTGGAATTATTCTTCTGATAATTGGTATGAAGCAGTACCTACACCAAATGCAGAAAATAAGCTTCCAGTAGTTGAGATTGTAACATATCCAAAAATCTTACTAAATGAAATCTACCCTAATCCAAAAGATAAAGATAAGCAAGATGAATTTATAGAACTTTATAATCCAAATGATTTTGAGGTAG
>CAMZLB010000053.1 GCA_947311515.1 Candidatus Moraniibacteriota bacterium
ATACTCGGCTACAATCATCAATGAAAAGATAAAATAAGACAAGAGAGCTAAATAACCATAACTTTTATAGAGTAGAAAGATTATAAATAAGAGCCATATACAAAGAATAATTAACGCTTCTCTATTGTATGTTGATGAGTTAATTATTCTTTGTATATGGCTCTTATTTATAATCTTTCTACTCTATAAAAGTTATGGTTATTTAGCTCTCTTGTCTTATTTTATCTTTTCATTGATGATTGTAGCCGAGTATTTGAATTTTGGTCAATTGACTTTTGAACTTATTTTAAATTATACTTTTTTAGTGCTATTATGGACACTACTTATGCTTGGGACATATCAACTACTCTCTAGGCTAAAAAGGTTTAAGATAGCCTCTATATTACTCTTTTTACTCTGCCTATTATTGGTTACTGTGCCTCTACTATTTTTACTATATAGTTTAAATTTTGACCACCCTTTGAGCCAAGAGGCACTCTATGCTGTTTTTCAATCAAACAGTAATGAGTCTGTAGAGTATATTGAGAAGTTTATAAGGTTTCCCTATCTTCTACTATTTTTTGCCACACCTCTTTTTATGGGATTTCTAATTCATAAGCAAGAGAGGGTTATTGCTTCTAAAATTAATACTCCTCTAATGGTTGTTATGACTTTTATATTATCAATTACACTTTGTCAACAAATTTCAAACTTTAGATTGCCAAATTTTATACTTGAACATTTTGATAAATATAATGAAGAGTTAGCCCTTTTTCACGAGGTACAAGCCAAACGAGCAACAGGGGAGTTAAGCTTTCAAGCCACTAAGGAGTCTAAAGGAGAGACTCATATTGTGGTCATAGGAGAGTCACTCAATAAAAACCACATGGGTATCTATGGATACCTAAGAGATACAACACCCCATCTCTCTAAAATGCTCAAAGAGCATAAACTACTACTCTTTACCAATACCTACTCTAACCATACCCACACTGTACCTGTTTTAAGTTTTGCCTTAACAGAAGCCAATCAATATAACCATAAAAACTACTATGAGTCGCTCTCCATTGTTGAGATATTAAAAAAAGCCAAAGTAGAGACCTATTGGCTAACCAATCAAAATATCTATGGAGAGTGGGACAATATGGTCTCTGTTCTGGCTTCAGGGGCAGACAAACTTATGGCACTTAACCATACCATAGGGTGTAGTGTTCAGACACAACAGTATGATGAAGCACTTATTGAACCTTTAGAAGCGATACTCTCTCAACCAAGCTCTAAAAACAGAGTGGTATTTATCCATTTAATGGGGAGTCACTCTGTTTATGGTTCACGCTATCCAGAAGATAAGTTCTCTATTTTTACCAAAGATTTAAATGAAACTCTTTTTGGTAAAAGTGCGTTAATTAACCAAGAGTTAAATCGTTATGACAATACCATTGTTTACAATGATTATGTGGTCAGTTCGCTTTTAAAAGCGATAGAGAAGCAAAAGGGTGTGGCTAGTTTTACCTACATCTCCGACCATGCAGATGACATTAACAGAGATTTGGGACACAGTAAAGACCGTTTTACCTATGAGATGACGCAAATACCTTTTTTACTATGGTTTAGTGATGAGTACATTAAAAAGTACCCTAAAAAGTATGGTAGATTACTGCAAAACAGAGATAGACTCTTCTCAAATGATATGCTCTATGATACGCTTATTGGACTTTTTGAGATAGAGACTAAAAAATATAATCAACAGTATGACCTTAGTTCTAAAGCCTATAATTTAAAGCCTAAAGATGCTTTGGTGCTACATGGAAAACGGCACTATACGGAAGCTACAAACCATGGCTATTGGCAAAAAGTAAATTTAGCGTATCTTAGAGAGCATAAGTTACTAGATAGAGTAATACCCTGCAATATTGCTACCATAGGAACACGCCATCAAGTAGTAGAGAGTGGGTTTAGCAAATTTCTTAAAGAGCAGAAGTGTAAGAAGAGTAAAATCCTATCTTTAGGTGATATAGATTTTATAGAGAAATTATCTAAAGAGTTGAAAATTATAAAAAGAGAGGATGAGGTGTTGGTTTACTATGAATCAGACTTTAATCTTTAAAGACAAAAAACTTAGCCAAAACAAATGAACTAAGGGTATAGAGCACAGCAGAGATGAGTTGAGCCATATAGGGGTTGATGCTCTGAAGTAGAATTTGTAGGGTGACAAAGTTAATCAAATAGCTAATGGCTAAAACCAGAAAAAATTTTAGAGCTTGTATATTACTATTTTCTTTGCTTTTAAATGTATGTTTTTTATTCAAGTAATAGGAAAGTATGCCACCAAAAAAGTAGCCAATGGCATTACTTAAAGTGGGGGTGACCCCAAAAAACATCAATGAGAAGACAATGGTAAATCCAAAAAGAGTATTGACAACTCCTACCATATTGTAGGTGAGAAACTGCATAACTACTCTTTTCAAAACTATATCTCTTCATCAATAATATAACGAGGTCTGTTTTTACTCTGTTGAAAATTTCGACCTATATATTCGCCAATAATTCCTATGCTCATAATCTGTATGCCACCGATAAAGTAGATGGAGA
>CAMZLB010000054.1 GCA_947311515.1 Candidatus Moraniibacteriota bacterium
ACAGATGATTTTTCTGCCGATATTAATTTAGATGAAGAAGACGAGTTTGAAAAGTTTTTTGTGCGGTTTGTAAAAAAACAAAAGTATCCAGGATATTTTAATCGTAAATTAAATAAAGAAATTACTGAATTATTGAAAAATGTTTCCAAGGCAATTAGTAAAGAAAAAGCTCAATCCATAGAGTGGAGTGATTATAATGAAGTTGGAGAGTTATGGAGTTATTTAGCTCAAGACATAGAAAAATAGTTTGAACTTGACTTAATAACCTGTCTAAAATCTCTTAATTGTTAAAATTTTAAATTTTTTGGAGAAATGCGAAAATTAAAAAACTAAATACTTTAACTAAATTAGATTCTAAAAAAATTTACCATCTGTTAGATGTACAACTCTATCTAAATATTTTTCATCATCTTGCTCATGTGTAACTATAATTATAGTTTGATTATATTTATCCACTAATTCTCTCATGAGCTCCATAATTACTGTAGCAGATTCCACATCCAGATTTGCAGTAGGCTCATCTGCAAATAAAATTTTTGGTTTATTTATTATTGCTCTAGCAATAGAAACTCTCTGTTGTTCACCACCAGAAAGTTCTGAAGGCAAATTATTCTCCCTTCCTTCAAGGCCAACTCTTCTTATAATTTCAACTATTTCTAAGTGATATTTGGATTTTGATACTTTTAACGCCATCATTGGAAGAGCGATATTTTCATATAAATTTAATTCAGGTATAAGCGCATAATCCTGAAATACATAACCTAGTGTTTTTAGACGAAAAACTGCTCTTTTTTTCTGACTTAATTTCGACACATCTACTCCAGCTAACTCTATATATCCAGACGTTGGTACATCAAGTAATGCTAGCTGATGTAAAAAAGTTGATTTGCCAGAACCGCTTCTACCCATAAGACCTACAAATTCACCTTCTTGGCAAGTAAAATCTACTCCACGAAGTGCTAAAATTGGACTAGGTGAATCTATTTTATATGTTTTTACCAATTTTTCTACTTTCAATATGTTTTTTTTCATTTTAAAAAAATAATCAAATTTATCTCATAAGATCTAAAATCTTTTTTCTCACTTCTCTTATTGTAGGTAAAAATGAACCTACAAATCCTGCAATTGTAAATAATATTATACTCATTTTAAGTGACTCTATTTTAATATATGGAACCATCCAGCCCATCGGAAAGTCTATTGGATTTTTTTCAAAGTATGCAATCACACAATATTCCATACATAGATACCCTAAAATCATACCTACACTAGTATAAAACATTCCTCTGATAAGATATGAATTAGTTATGTATATTTGTGGAACTCCTATAGCCTTCATAATTCCAATCTGTTTTCTTCTATTTAGAATATCAACAAAAATAATGATAAAAATTACAAGACCAGCAACGATAGATCCTATAATTCTTAAAATACCCCCTATCATATCAAATGATTTATTTATACTACGTCCAAATTCTAGCTTTTCATCCCAATCTGATATCTCATATCCAGCATCTTGTACAGATTCAAAATCAGAAACTGCTTTTTTAGATAAACTTCTATCATTTAATCTAACTATTATCTCACTAGCTTCTCCTGTGGTACCTAAGACAGAATTTAATTCTTTCTTAGTAACAATAAGAGCTGAGTCCACATCAAAATTTTTAGTTTTAAATATTCCAACTATTTTATATTCTCTAGATATTCCATTGTAATACTCAACTTCAATTGTATCCCCAACTAAAACACCTTCCAAATCCCTTGGGAAAGGAGAACTTCCATATCCACCAGCGGCATCTGCTCCTATAATAGCACTACCTATTTCATTTTTTTTTAAATATCGACCCTCGAAAACTGTAGACTTAATATCTATAGACTTATTATCATTCTCTGCATCAATGCCAATAACTCCACCCGCCCCACCAAATTTAGCAACATCTCTACCATCGTTATTTTTATCATTAAAAAATGTTGCTCCAGATCTTATCCTACTAGTAACACTTTTAACATAATAAAAATCATTTATTTCATTCACGAATTCATTTGCATTTTTAATGTATTTTTCATCTTCTTTTGGTTCTATTATTACCTCACCATATTGATAATTAATCTTTCCATCATCCATAGTTTTTGCAATTCCTGCAAAAATTGAATCTATGAAAAGCAGATTTAAAAATACAGCAAGTAATATAAAAATAGTAAGAGATAAAGAACCCTTATTTCCCCTTAATATAGTCTTGTATGCTAAAAATATAGGCAATTTCATTTCTATTTATTACAATTTTTACTAAAAACCTGTCCCTCTGATAGTCCAGAAATAATTTCTACATTTTTATCACCAATCAAACCTTCTTTGAAATAAACCTTTTTCAAAGAAACATCATCTTTATCATTTATTTCTTTTTTGTAAACAAAATATCCATCATCATCTTTTTTTGTAAAATCTCTTTGAATAGACAATACTTTTAGTTTATTTTCATATTTTATGACAACTTCAGCATTCATCCCTTCTAATAAAATTAAATTTTCTAAATTTGAAATCTCTATAATAGCTTTATAGTATGTATTCCCCTGTAATTCAGAGCTTCCCATTTCTATTTTTTTTACAATTCCTCTTTGTTTATCTTTTGGATATGCATCAAAAATAACTACAACTTCCTGATCTTTGCGTACTTTTGCAATATCTACTTCCGGAACAAATGCTTCTATTTGCAAAGAGTTAATATCAATTACTCGCAAAAGAACACCTGATGCAATTTCTCCAGAATTGACATTCTTCCTTATAACTACACCATCTATTGGTGATCTAAGTGTAGTTTTTTTAGCTTGTGCATACACCTCATTTAATTTTTCCCTAGCTTGTTCAGAGGCTTTTTTCAAACTCAATATTTGCTTACTGCTCAAATGACTTGATTTAAGTCTCCCTTCTTGTTCAGCAAGTTCCGCTCTCCCTACAGCAAGTTTTAAGTTTTTTATCTGTGCTGTAATAGTACTCTTATCAAGCACCACCAATCTCTCATCTTTTTTTACTTTGTCATTAATTTCAACACCGACCCATTTTACAAGAGTTGGAATTTCTGTTGAAATATCAGCATAATTACTAGATTTAAGTACTGCATTAACTTTTATTGATTTACTCACAGTATCATAATTCACAACACTTTCCTCGCATATTTCTTTTTCTGTTGTAGTTTTTAACATTTTTATAACCTGAAAGCCTACAATAATACTTAGAAAAACAACCGCAACATACATAACTTTTTTAGACATATTTAAATATTAAAACAATAAGTACTATTTATAGTATAACACAAAAACCAATTTGTTATTACTTATTTTTTCTATCATTTTTAAAAATATTTGATACAGGGTATCCACCTACCAATTTTTCTATAATATCTGCTATCATGTTTGCTATTGTAAAAACTTTGATTTTCTTTGATTTTTTTTTATGTTCCTCTTGTGGAATTGAATCACTTACCAAAACTAGATCAATAAAATTATTTTGATTTATAAGCTCAAGTGCTGTCGCCGAAAAAATCCCATGAGTTGCACAAACAATTAAGCTTTTAGCACCATTTTCAACAAGAACTTCAGTAGCCTTATTTACTGTGCTAAAAGTATCAATCATATCATCTATTAGTATAACCTTCTTGCCATTTATATGTTTTCTATCTCCTATTAAAACAATCTTTTCTACCGTATTTTTTTTATTGTAATCTCGTTCCTTGGATAAAACCATAAATGGTAATTCAAGAAGTTCTGCAAATTGCTTTATTCGCTTCAAAGCTCCCTCATCCGGAGCAATTAACACGTATTCATCTTTATAATTACTTTCAAGTAAATTTTTATCTAAATAATACTTTATAGCGTAAATCGTATAAAGATTATCACAAGGAATTTGAAAAAAACCTTGTATTTGTGGAGAATGTAAATCAAATGTTATAACTCTATTTATTCCAGTTGACTCAAATAAATCAGCTATATCTCTTGCTGAAATTGCGCCACTAGGACTATCTTTTTTATCTTCTCTAGAATATGGAAAAAATGGAACTATTAGATTTACAGTTCTTGCGTCTGATCTCTTGAGAGTCTTTGCTAATATATATATTTCCATCAAATAATCATTAGCCGTTCTAAATGTTTCCTTATTGTAACACCCTCCTGTTTGTAATATGAAAATATCTTTACCTCGAACAGATTCAGAAATTCTAGGTCTAAATTCAGTATTTGCAAAATACTCAATCACATTACCAATGGGATCTTTATTTAAAATCTTACTTACATCTTTAACTAACTTTGGATTTGAACTTCCTCCAATTACTCTAGCATTCTTCATGATGAATATTTAATATATAATTCCTTCTTAAATTTTACTACATAACAAAAATTCAAACAAATGTAATTAATAATGATATATATTTAAATTTTAAAAACTTGAAAGAAGTAATGAAAATAGTGATGCCTAAAGTTAAATCAAATTACATTTAAGGAAGTACTATAAAACTAACCAAAGAAAATAGCTTTTACAGAGTTGCTTTATGTTTTTACATTTTATTAGTTTTCTAAATTATCCTTAATTAATTATTTCCTACTAAAAACCAATTCATTATAAAAAAATAATTAAAACATTCCTAAGTTCAACAATTACTTGCAACACTCTAAATAAATATTAAACTAATTAAATAATAATTAGAAAATATTTATGAGTAAAAAAAAAGAAAAAACCACCATTAGACTTAAGAGAAAGAACAATTATAGAGGTAATATTTCTAAAATAGATAAATACATGGAACTAAAATAATATGTTACTAAAAATCTAAAATTAGGTTGGTC
>CAMZLB010000055.1 GCA_947311515.1 Candidatus Moraniibacteriota bacterium
CGGTGAAGATAATATGGATAAAAGTAAAGCAAAAGATTTAAATGATAAATTAATTAATGATGTTGGTGATAGTATAGGTACTGAAAAAAAAGAAGATGTAAAAAATAAGAAAGAAGACAATAAAGATGGTGAAATTAAAAAGGATGATTTTCAAGAATTAAAGAATTTAGAAAATGATAAAAAAGAAGACAAAAAAGAAATTAAAGATGAAAGTGCTAATGTAGATGAAGAAAATTCTGAAAAGGATATGGATATTAGAGATGAGAAAAGTATTGAAAAAAGTTAAGGTAGTGATAATAAAAAATAGTTTTTAAAATTAATAAAAGTTTCTTTTAATAATAAAGTAAATCAGGTATACTCCCTATGCTTTTTAAAAGTTTTTAATCAATGGTAATAACTTTCTTTAATTTGATAGTGATTTAGATAATTCAATACTTATTTTCGTAAGGTCAGTGCAATAGATTAACTTTGTAAACGTTTACAGACTTAATTGAATAGTTAGTTTTTGTAGAAATTTAAATATTTTTCCTGAGTAATAAATAAGTATAAATATATGTCATAAATTAAATAAACTTTATATATAGGATTTTGAGCGACTAAGTTGATTTATAGAGTTAAATAGTTTCTACGTAGCAAAGGGGATCTAAGATATTTCGTAAAATTATATTAAAATCGTAATAGTTATTAAAATTTTACTTTTATTTAATTTGTAGTATGATAAGATATAGAAGGGAATAAGTGAAAATTATTGAATGATAGTATGAATATGTCGGAAACATTAGAAATTTTATTTGGATCAAAATCACGAACTAGATTACTTCGTTTTTTTGTTTTGAATCCAGGTCAGAGATATGATACAAAAACAATATCTGAAAAAATTGAAATAGAGAGGAAGTCTATGCGTACTGATTTAAATGCTCTTGAAAAAATTGATTTTATAAGCTCAGAAAAGCTGAAGGGTAAAAAAATATACATAGTAAATGAAGAATTTCCTTATTATCTAGAGTTTAAAACTTTGTTTATAAAGTCAAATATTTATCCATATTGCTCAGAGGTAAAAAAATTTAATGAATTAGGTAAAGTTAAATTACTTGCATTGAGCGGAGTTTTTATGGATGAAGATAGGGCTAAATTGGATTTATTGATAGTAGGTGATGATGTTTCTCGTGATCGTATCACTTCTTATGTTTCAAGTATTGAAGCAGAAATTGGAAAAGAGATTCATTATATGCAATTATCCCTAGAACAGTTTGATTATAGACTTGAGATGATGGATAGATTCATTGCCGAATTTTTGGCAGGTTCTCATATTATGATAGTAAATAAAATACAAGGACTTTCGCAATTGATATCTAAAATCAAAGAATAATATATTTAAGTTTTTGGTGTTTATCTAAAAATTATTAGTTCAACCAAGGTTTTTGCATATTTTACGAATTAAACTATTTTTACAAAGGAATCTGAAAAATTAGCAAAAAAGTTGGATATTAGACAATTATGTCAAAAGGTAAAAAACTCTCTATTATTTATGTAGAGAGCTTTTTTGAAAAAGTAAGTATAAAAGTTATTTTGTATTATAATGATAAGAGGAATAGTAGATTTTTAGAATATCTTTAAAATAAGAAGGTAGATGAGCGTGTATTGAATAAATATGTTAAAATAATAATATAATAAAAAATAAATTAAATATATGAAAGAAGATCAAATGAGACAAGAGATTACAAAAAGGCTTGGTGTAGAATCTTTGCCAAAAGCAGATCAGATTAAGCTAATAGATCAAGTGAATGAGGCGATATTAGCTCGTGTTATGTATGAGACAATGGAAATATTATCAGAAGAAAACGTTGAAATTCTTAAATCAAAAATGGAAGATAAGTCTTGTACAGCTGAAGATGTGGATTTATTTCTTAGAAGTAATATTGAGAATTATGACGAATTTCTCAAAAATATCGTAGATACATTTTTTAAAGAAATGGAAGAGTCAGTTGAGAGTTCTGAAATAGGTGCTTGAAGTATCTAAATTTTGAGAAAGTCTTAGAAGAATTAAAAGACATGACGTAATGCTCTCTTTTATTTAAGGAGAGACTACAAAACTAATTTATTAGTAGAAATCAAAAAGTGAATTTAAGTATATTTTTCAAAATCTTTGTATATAATGTTTGTATGAAGCATAGTTTGTAAAAATTAAGATAAGGGATAATTTGTGAGGTTTTTTAGTTTTATTTTAAGATAAATATAAAATTTTTAATTTTTAAAACTTATAAGTAGATGTTTTCAGAAAATAAAAAAAATAAGATAGTTGCTGATAATGAGAGTTCTGAAATACTTAAAATATTAGCTGAAAAAGATGGTGAAAGTAATCAAAATCCTTCTGAAGATAGGTTTATAGAAAATAAAAATATAGAAGATAAATTTGAAGATTTAGAGAATGCACGTAGAATATACGTGGATAAGGATCTTGAGTATAGTAAGTTTGAAAGACTTAGATGTATGTTTTCAGAAAATCTAATAGAAAGTTCAATAGAAAAAGAGATAAAAGAGGTCAGAGAAGACTATATAAAAAAACAAAAGGAATATCTCGCACTAAAAATTGATGAAGAATATGGTGGAGAATTGACTGAAAAACAGAGTAGGGAACTTACTAGATTTGTAAATATTACAGAATTTGCAGAACTTGATAAAATGTATACAAAAGCAAATACTAAAAAATTTGAAGAAAAGTATGGAGAAAAAACAGTTAATGCTGTGGAATTTTTGAAGAATAAGAGTGGCTTGGTACTTGAGTTGTATCGAAAAGCATCAACTATAAAAAAGATAGGTATAGGAGTTGGACTAGTTGGAGTTTCTACGATAGGCTCTGCTACAAGTACTTTGTTTGCTACTGGTATAGGTGTTACGGGTATTTTAGGTATGCGTGGGTTAGCAGTTGCCTCAGCTTATACAGGTTTCAGAGAAATATTTAATTCAGAAGAAAAAATAGAAGACTTTAGATATGATGAACATTACCAAAATTCACTATTTGATTCGGACATTAAATTAATGGCGGACAAAAGGAATGAAATTTCTGAAACTCAAAAAAGAGCTGAGATATTTAAGAAAGCTCTGGAGAAAGATATAGAAGAAATGAATCAAAAAATTTACGATGAGTATAAAATAGATGCTACAGAAAAAATTAAAGCCATAATTGCTACTTCTACAGTTTTAAGTGCTACATATATATCAATAAATCTTGTTATAGATGGATTGGGTGAATTATATGATAAATATATCAAAGATGAATCTGAACTTATAAATACTTTTACAAACTCGACAAAAGAAGTATTGAAACTAGAAGAAAATAATATAACTTCAGATAATAATGAGAGTAAAGAAATTACAAAAGAAGATGAAGAAATTATAAAAGAAATTAAGGATAGTAACTTAACAGAAAGAAGTGTTAAATTGTTAGAAGATATAAAAAATATTACAGGAGATGCTGCTGAAGATGCGATGAAATACATAAAGGAGGTCAGTGATGATATTTTAAAATCTGCAAAGGAAATCACAGTTGATGATTTGAAGGAATATGCTGAAAAAATTAAAGATAACTATTTAGAAAGTAACAAAGAAGAATCAAGTGAAGTATTAAAAAAAACATATGAACAAGGCACATTAGAACCTGAAGAGCGAGTAGTTAAATCGAAAACTAATGTTGAATTATTTAATCCTACGGAAGAAAAGCAATTTGAAGTTATAAATTATGGCGACAAAAGTAATCTATTCATAGAAAAATCAAAGTTACAGGTTCCAAAGTTAGATTTTGCAGATGCAATATATAATAAAAATATTGTTGAGACTAAGTTATTTATAAATGAGATGTCAAATGTTGAAAAGTTGTCTACATTTCAAATTACAGCAATAAAAACTACAGATATTGATAGTATAATAAGTGGGAATTTAAGTTCTGATTATCTGAGTAAAGAGCAATTGCACATATTGCAAAATTTTATAGATAATAATAAAAATGTTTGTGAACCAAGAGAAGGAGAAGTTTTTGCGAATTATATGACAAGACTCACTGAATATGAAGATATTAATTTCAGCAATTTAAGTAGATAGCTGAAAGTATAATTAAATTTATACTGAATCTATTCCTTAATAATTCTCTGCAAAACATCTAAATAAAGCACCAAGTCTAAAAATAACCTAGTCAAAAGTTGCGGGAGTATTCAAATTTATTTTAGTATCAGTTATCATTTTTTTACCCTAATATATACAAATATCTTCCTTTATTGAATTGATTATCAATTTTTAAATATTATGGAACACATATAGTGTACTATATTTATTTTATAAAGTTCTTTGTATCTAATCGCTCTTGCTATCTTTCTATTAGCTCATGGATATTTAGCTCTAGGTCTTGCAGATGGCAATTATTTTTTTCTTGAGATCTTAAGCTTTCTATGTTTTAAGCTCTAAAATACCTTTAAGGCTCTCACTTCTTTTTATCTTTTCTATAGTTTTTAAAGAAAGCACACTTTTTTATTAAAATGAACAGTTAGGCAGTATTTTTTTACCAAAAACATTATTGATGTAAATTTGGGTGAATCTAAAAGTCCACCAATAATATCAACTTATATATGTGATTTATCTTCAAAAAACTATTATAGTGTATATAAGGATGCTTTTTTAGCATAAAATCCATAATAGTATTTTCTTTATAAAAATAATCTTTTTTAATCCGTATTCAATGTATGATTATAATAATGAAATTAAAGTCAATAATTAATGTGTACATAGAAGTTAATTAATAATTTATTTTTTGTGTTATAATATAATTATTAATACAGAAAAATGAAATGAAAAATAAAGTAACAATTATAGGTGCAGGAAATGTTGGTTCCACTATTGCATATAGTTTAATATTAGGTAATGATGTTGAAGAAATCGCTATTATAGATATAAATGAAAAACTCGTAAATGCTCAAGTAATGGATTTGGAACATAGTGTTCCATTTGTTGGTAGAACAAGAGTCAAGGTTGGAACCTACAATGATTGCGTTGACAGCTCTGTAGTTATAATAACTTGTGGTGTGTCACAAAAAGAAGGAGAGACTAGATTAGACCTAGTAGATAAAAACTCAAAAATTATAAAAAGCATATTGCCAAAAATTTTTGAAAAAAATGAGGATATCGTGGTTGTTATGGTTACTAATCCAGTAGATGTTTTGACTTATATTGCAGTGAAGATGTATCCAAAGAAAGAGCAACAAATTTTAGGAACAGGAACGCTGTTGGATAGTGCAAGATTTAGACATTTGATAGGAGAGCATTTATCAATTAATCCAAAAAGTATTCATGCTTATATCATAGGAGAACATGGTGACAGCGAGGTGCCTCTTTGGAGTACAGCAGCAGTTGGAAATATGAAATTAGATACTTGTCTAAAAATATCTAAATTAGATAAAGAAAAAATTTTCAATGAAGCAAAAAATGCAGCTTATGCGATAATAGAAGGTAAACAATCAACATATTATGCAATTGGTGCTGGTACATCTAGACTTGTAAATGGGATACTTTTTGACAAAAGGACGGTTTTGCCAGTTTCTCACTATATAAAAAATCATTATGGCGTATCAGATATTTGTTTGAGTATGCCTGTTGTAATTGGAAGAAAAGGAGTTGTATCTAGATTGTGCGTGGAAATTAATGATGATGAAAAAAAACTACTTGTAAATAGTGCGAAAATTTTAAAGAATACTATTGAAAAAGTGTTATAATAAACAGGTCATTTTTATAAAAATATTTATACAGTTACGCTTTGGTGTTTTTTGCGTTAGACTTTTAAGTGAATGCTGTTTTTGCTGGTAACTTTGATATAATAGTACTCTTAATAGAATAAAGTATTGTGAAATGAAAATGGACGAACACTAGAACAGTTTTAAATAAATCATCTACTGGTAGTTAGAGCTTTTTCTAATTATTGGAAAACGTTTGTAAGTATGTCATAGGATAATTGGTTATTTTAGATTATTGACTATCTTTGATTAGCTAGATGATTTTACTACTTTCCTTAATTGAGTTTATTGATTATATTTAAATAACCTCCACTATCAGATTTCAGCCATTTAGAAACTCTAGCTATCGTTCTGGAACTTAATCCTGTTTCTTTTTCAATTTTTGTATAAGGTATTTTTTTTGTAAGCATTTCAGCGGCCTTAAGTCTATTACTGAATTCATCTATCTCTTTTTCTGTCATAAGATCACGAAAAAAACACATAGCCTCATCTTTTGAATCAATGGCAATAATTGCTTCTATAAGCCTTTTATTTTTTTTATCTTTCCATATCATATATATATATATTATGACAAAATTACCACATATAGTCAATCTTTACATTTAATTTATTTTAGTATAAACTAATAATAGAAATAATAAATGTAAGAATTTATTTAAGGTGTATTGTTTTGGCTAAAATTTTTTATTAGTATGTAAAATCTAAAAAATATATTGAAAAATTGGGAAATTGGAACATTAAACAAGTCATAAGAAGTAAAAAATATATAAATTAATTAAATTTATGAATTCAAGCGCTAAAAAATCGGCTAAGCTAGTTTTAGAAGATGGAACAGAATATTGCGGTTTCTTAGTTGGTTCTGATGTTACAACCTCTGGTGAGGTTGTTTTTAATACTGGAATGGTAGGATATACAGAAACATTATCAGACCCATCTTACAGTGGTCAAATATTGGTGCAAACTAGTCCAATGATAGGAAATTATGGCGTACCTGGAGATGATAAAGATGAATACGGGATAAAAAAGCATTTTGAATCTGATATGATTCATGCAAAAGGCCTCATAATGCAAGATTATTCAGATGAATATTCACATTGGAATGCAAAAAAAAGTTTAAGTGATTGGTTGATTGAGAATAGTATACCTGCAATTACTGGGATTGATACTAGAGCTCTTACAAAAAAACTTAGAGAGTTAGGAACTACGAATGGAAAAATTACAATTAAAGGAAGGAATGAGATAAAAAATATTAACTTAGAAAAAGAAAGTCAGGTGAGAAAAGTTAGTACTAAGGAGGTTATTGAATATATCCCAAAAAATTCAAAAAATAAAAAAATAATTTTAGTTGACTGTGGGGTAAAAAATAATATACTAAGAAGCTTTTTAGTAAGAGGTATTGAAGTAAAACAAGTACCATGGAATTATGATTTTATATCTGAAAAATATGATGGATTATTTATATCAAATGGTCCAGATAATCCAAAAAAATGTGAAGTAACTATCAAAAATTTACAGAAAGCACTAAATGAGGATAAGCCAATATTTGGAATATGCTTAGGTAGTCAATTAATGGCACTTGCCGCGGGAGCTGATACATATAAAATGAAGTACGGACATAGGTCACATAATCAGCCTTGTATTAATTTAGAAACAGGAAGGTGTTATATAACGAGTCAAAATCATGGATTCGCAGTAGATACAAATTCATTATCTGAGGATTGGGAAGAATGGTTTAAAAATGCAAATGATGGAACTAATGAAGGAATAAGGCATAAATTTAAACCTTTTTTTGCAGTACAATTTCATCCAGAGGCAATGCCTGGTCCAGATGATACTGAATATCTGTTTGATAAATTTATTAATTTACTTTAATTATGACTAAAGAGATAATGAAAAAAGTTTTAATACTTGGAAGCGGAGGGTTAAAAATTGGTCAAGCAGGAGAATTTGATTATTCAGGTACTCAAGCAATCAAGGCTTTGAAAGAAGATGGGATAAAAACAGTGTTAATTAATCCAAACGTAGCAACAATTCAAACTAGTGAAGATTTGGCAGATAAAGTATATTTTTTGCCAGTAACTAAAGAATTTGTAGAAAAAGTTATAGAAAAAGAAAAACCAGATGGATTATTGTTATCATTTGGTGGTCAAACAGCACTTAATTGCGGTATTGAATTGGAGGAATTAGGAATTCTAAAAAAGTACAATATTGAAGTTTTGGGTACAAGTGTCGACGTGATAAAGGAGACTGAAGATAGAGATTTATTTGTAAAAAAATTAAAAGAAATAGATGCAAAAACTCCAATAAGTATTGCTACAAATAATACAGAGAATGCAAAAAAGGCAGCAAATAAAATTGGATACCCTGTGATGATACGAGTTGCATTTGCTTTAGGTGGTAGAGGGAGTGGAATGTGTAAAGATGAAGAAGAGCTTGTACGCAGAGCTGATGAGGCATTTACTGCTAGTCCGCAAGTTTTAATTGAAGAATGGCTTGGTGGGTGGAAGGAAATTGAATATGAAGTGGTCAGAGACAAGAATGATAATTGTATTACTGTGTGTAATATGGAAAACTTTGACCCTCTTGGAATCCACACAGGAGATAGTATTGTAGTCGCTCCATCACAAACTCTTTCAAATAATGAGTATTTTAAATTGCGCAGAGTAGCAATAGATGTTATTAGACACTTAGGAATTGTTGGTGAATGTAATATCCAGTACGCATTAGATCCGTATTCAGAGGAATATAGAATTATTGAAGTAAATGCAAGACTTTCGCGAAGTTCAGCACTTGCATCGAAGGCGACGGGTTATCCATTGGCTTTTGTGGCAGCGAAGCTCGCACTTGGATATTTGTTAACTGAAATAACAAATGAAGTAACTGGAGTTACAAAAGCGTGCTTTGAGCCATCTCTTGATTATTGTATTATAAAAATGCCTAGGTGGGATTTGAAAAAATTTAAAAATGTAAACAAAGAATTGGGTAGTGAGATGAAGTCTGTTGGGGAAGTTATGAGTATTGGGAGAACTTTTGAAGAAGCTATTCAAAAAGCTATTAGAATGACAGGAACTGGAATGCATGGGCTTGTGCAAAATATTTTAGAAATTTCAGACGTAGAAAAAGAATTGAAGAATCCAACGGAGAATAGGATTTTTGCTGTAGCAAAGGCATTTGATATTGGAAAAAGTATAGAAGAAGTTTATGATGCAACTAAAATAGATAAATGGTTTTTATATAGGCTAAAAAATATTATTGAGTGTAATAAAAAGTTAGAAAGTAGTAAATTAACAAAAGAATTATTACTTAAATCAAAAAAAATGGGCTTCAGTGATTATCAGATAGGAAAGGCAACTGGAGAAGAAATGTATAGTATAAGATTACAAAGAAAAGAAATGGGTATTGTACCTTACATTAAGCAAATTGATACACTTGCAGGGGAATTTCCATCTCTCACAAATTATCTTTATTTTACATATAATGCTAGTGAACACGATATAAAACCTTTTACCAAAGATGAAAAAAGTGTTTTAATATTTGGTTCTGGTGCATATAGGATTGGTTCATCGGTGGAGTTTGATTGGTGTTGTGTTAATGCTTCAAATGCTTCGAATGAGTTGGGTTATAAAACTATAATGCTAAATTGTAATCCTGAGACAGTAAGTACGGATTATAATGAATGTGATAAGCTTTATTTTGATGAAATAACTTTTGAGAGAGCAATGGATGTTTATGAATTTGAAAATCCAGAAGGAATTATAGTTTCAATGGGTGGACAAGTCGCAAATAATCTTGCTGTTAGACTTGGAAAATATAATGTAAATATTTTAGGAACATCTGTTAAAGATATTGATAGAGCAGAAGATAGGCATAAATTTTCTAAAATGCTTGATGAAATTGGAGTGGATCAGCCAGAGTGGAAAGAGTTGATAAGTGTGGATAACATAAAGAAGTTTTCTTTAAAAGTAGGATATCCAGTACTTATAAGACCAAGTTATGTACTTTCTGGAGCAGCGATGAATGTTGTTTGGGATGATGAAGGTCTTGAAAAATTTCTCAAAGAAGCTGAAGCTGTGAATTCTGCTCATCCTGTTGTAGTGACTAAATTTATAGAGGGAGCTAAAGAAGTAGAAATAGATGCTGTAGCGCAAAATGGAGAAATAAAAATTTATGCAATATCAGAACACGTAGAAAATGCGGGAGTTCACTCTGGAGATGCGACAATTATGCTTCCGGCTCAAAGATTGTATGTGGAGACAGTGAATAGGGTAAAAAAAATTTCTAGAGAAATTGCTAAAAATTTAAATGTTACAGGTCCATTTAATATTCAGTATTTAGCTCATGATAATAAAATAAAAGTTATAGAATGTAATTTGAGAGCATCTAGGAGTTTCCCATTTTGCTCAAAGGTTTTTAAATACAATATGATAAAAAAAGCTACTAGAGTGATATTAGGAGAACAAGTAGAAGTTGTAAAAAAGCCTCTTATGGACTTGGATTATGTAGGTATAAAATCTTCTCAATTTAGCTTTGAAAGGTTGAAGGGTGCTAATCCTGTGCTTGGTGTAGAAATGGCTAGCACTGGAGAAGTTGCTTGTTTTGGAAAATCGTTAAATGAAGCATTTCTTAAATCTATACTTTCAGTGGGATTCAAAATTCCAAAAAAAACAATTTATCTATCAATTGGTAGAAGAGAGCAAAAGGGTAAATTTTTAAAAAGAGCAATAATTTTAAAAAAGTTAGGGTATAAATTATATGCTTCAGAGGGAACTGCTAAGTTTCTGAATGAAAATAGTGTTGAAGTTGAAGTTTTGTATTGGCCAAAGGAAAGTAAATCTCCAAATGTTTTTGATTATCTTAGACTTGGAAAAATAGACTTAGTAATAAATTTACCTCATAGTAAAAAAGATGGTAAATCAACGTTTGGTTATGATCTGAGGAGCGCTGCTATAGCATTTGGTGTGCCACTTATTACAAATATGCAGATAGCTAGTAGATTAGTAATAGCATTAGTAGAATTGAAAGAGAATCCTAGTCTATTAAGTATAGAATCATGGGAAAAATATTAATATGTGACATAATTGTAAAAAAAAATAATTATGACAAGAAAAAAACACAAGATAAAAAATATAAATAAAGGAAGTAGGGAGTTAAAAATTAGAGAGAGTGTATAATTAAAGTTTAACTAAATTGATGTTTAATGTAGCTGAAGAGATAAAAATGGTTGATATTTATCCCTAAGAAAGGAAAATTTGATAAGTTTAAAAAGTATAGTAATTCAGTTATTCAACTAATTTTTCAATTTGGTAGATTTAATTTAAATTGAATTTATTAAAATAAATTTTGTAAATAATGGGGTATAATATTTCAAAATTTAAAATTATTAGTTAGGTATATTAAATATCTCTTAAGTACTATAAGTGAAACCAAAGATTTCTTGTTCTACGTAGAAAGATATGAGTGTAAGTATGGTAAATAGAGCTATAGCTAGAAGTATTCTATTTTTACTTGGTTTCTTTTCTGATGTATAAATCACTAAGGTTTTCGAGATTTTATCATGAAAGCCTTGTTTTTTGTCATCAAAAGAAATAGCTATATACCCAATCATAAGTGTAATTGAAGATATAAATTTACCAAAAAGTTCACGTAAAATCACTTGCCACAGGGTTAATTTATTATTTTTACTGGAAGTAATTTTGATTTTTAAAAATGATTTTGCAATAGTCGTATTATATCTATAAGTAAGAAATATAAAATAATAAAGACTAGCTAAATATATGAAAATTATTCTTTTCATAAAAGCTTCACTTCCTATATACCATATAAATGGAAGTGTGATTATAGATATAATTGCACTATCTAATATGTGAGCAACAAATCTAATCCAAAATCCAGCATAGTAAACATTGCTAATTGAATTATTTTTTTCTTTTGTATTCATATAACTATTTTTATGATTTTATTCTTAATTGTAGTCATAAATTTCACTAATTGCAAATTTAAATCAAATTTTTTAAAAAACTATTATAATTGCTGTGCTAATGTGCAATCCATTAACATTATCTACTGTGAATTAATTTATAGATTTGGTGAAACTTTTCTAAAATGTCCAGCTTAAGACAAGAAATGAGAATTTAAAAACCGTACATAGTGATGTACGGTTTTGTTAAAATTTTTGATCTGGAAAATCTTTTAATATTTCCTGTATCTCCCAGGGTTGCCTCCCATGTGTAAGTCTTAAAATGATACTAATATACTTTTTCATTGTTGTGAATTTTGCAATTTGCGCAGTAAAAGTTGTAATGTGAACTTCGCTGTGATTAGAGAAATATCCAATAATCTTTGTTCCTGGACTGAGTGCATAAGAGTATACATTTAGTAGGTGCATGTCACCTTCTCTATATATTAAATTATAATCAATTGGTGGAAATTATTTTGAAATTTTCATTGTTCTCTTTTTCTACTTTTTTTAAAAAACTAAGTTGAATTATGATTTTTATCACAAAATCATAATAATATCTAGATAAGATTCTAATTAAGTTTTCAATTAAATTTTTATTGCAAAATACAAATTTAATACAGTTTAATAAAATATATTTTTCTTATCCATCATAATTATAATGTAATTATTTGTAACTGTTAAATTTTGTAAAGCTACATTCAACCTTTTATTGCAACACACCCATAAATAGCAATTCCAGTTTTTTCATAAAACACTTCGACAGGTGTTTTCCAATTTAGTCTTTTACGTGGTCTAGTATTAATCAAATATTCAGCTTTC
>CAMZLB010000056.1 GCA_947311515.1 Candidatus Moraniibacteriota bacterium
GGGATAATGATAATAGTATATGTGGATTTGGAAAAGATTCATATCAAAAGGATGTACAATGTGTATGTATGTCGAAAAAGTGTTCAACATCGGGATCATGTATAGCAACGCCAGTAATTGCTGAAGCTTATACTGATGCACAATGCAGTAGTGAATGTAGTTCTAGTGCAGATTGTTCTGGTGGATCTGTGATTCCTGTACCGTAATCATTAATGAGGTAAGCTATTACATGATAAACAAAAAACAGCTGCTGCTGTTTTTTGTTTATAACTGCTTATGTATTTCTATAAAAAGTAGCTAGTAAATATAAATAATAAAAAGTCGTGGTAAAAATCTTTACTTTTTTATAAATACTTAATGCAAATTTTCTTTCAGGATCTTGTTCAATTCAAATTCTATTTTCTTCGTCATGCTCACAGAATATCCAGTTTTCATTTGATTATTATTGTGGTATAAATATATCACAGTAAGTCCAGGTTCGCAGGTATCAAGAACTTTTTTAATATCTGACATTGTTTTATCTAAGGTTGTTTTGTTAGATAATTTTATAATAAAATTCTTCTGAAGTTCATTTTTTGGTGTGGTAGTTGTTGTGATGTTCTCCTTATGGATACTATTAGGGATTTCTTTTTTTGATTTCTTTTTTTTTATATTATCAGGTGATACTGGTTGTTTGTATTTATCTTTTGTAGCTCCAATTCTGTCAGCTTCATGTTTCATTTCTTCCGAAATTTCTTCTGCATTATTTATTAAAAATTTGATCTCATTATTTTTTGAGCTCAATTTTCCATTTAGCCTTACTGCTTTTCCTACTACCCATAAATCCGCTGTTTCCTCTAGTAATTTTGGAAATACTAGACATTCTATGGATCCAGTGCCATCTTCCAGTGTGACGAAAGACATGTTTTTACCACTTTTTAGTAAAATTGTAGATATATCAATTACAATTCCACCAATTTTGATGGGTTTTTCTACCAATTCTTCATTTAAGTCTCTAAGTTCTGTACAAGAATTAGCAAAGAAAGACTTATATTCTGTTGCTGGATGATCACTTACGTATAATCCAATTAATTCTTTTTCCCAAGCTAATTCTTGATTTTTTGAAGTTCTGGGAACATTATTTAGAGTTATAGTTGCTGGAGTTAACATATCACCTCCAAATAGTGAATTTTGTTTATTGGTTCGCTCAACTCTTGAACTTTTAATAAAAGATATTATAGTATCCATACTAGAAATAAGTTGTTCTCTATGTCCAAAATATTCCAGAGCACCAACTTTTGCTAGTGCATCAATTGCTCTTTTGTTTAAATCTTTGGATGTGATACGTTCGCATAAATCTGTGATATTTTTGAATTTTCCACCTTCTTTCCTTTTAAGGATTATATCCTTAGCTACTGAGTAACCGACATTCTTTACAGCATTTAGTCCAAATCGTATTCTTGGATTTTTTTTATCTTTATCATCTTTATCATAAATTACAGCGAACTCTTCAAAACTTTCATTTATGTCAGGAGCAAGGACTTCTATTCCTAAATCTTTACATTCTCTTGCTTCGATAGCAATTCTATCAGTATTTCCTTGATCGGATGTCATAAGTGCTGCCATGTATTCTGCAGGGTAATGAGCTTTTAGATAGGCTGTTTGATATCCAATAAGTCCATAGCATGCTGCATGAGATCGGTTAAATCCGTATCCTGCAAAAGGCTCAATGAATACAAATATGTCAGTTGCAACTTGTCTATCAATTCCTTGTTTTATACAACCTTCTATGAATTTAAGTTTTTGTTCTTGAATTAGTTCTACTATTTTTTTACCCATTGCTTTTCTAAGTATATCCGCTTCGCCAAGTGTAAAACCTGCAAGGTCCTGTGCAATTCGCATTACTTGTTCTTGATATACTGTTACGCCATAAGTATCATTTAATATTTTTTCTAATTTTGGATGTAAATATTTAACTTTTATTTCCCCATGTTTTCCACTAATAAAATCAGGAATCCATTCCATAGGACCTGGTCTATAAAGTGCAACCATTGCTATGATGTCCTCAAGTTCCGTAGGCTTGAGTAATTTTAAATATTTTCTCATTCCACTGGATTCTAATTGAAATATTCCTATTGTTAATCCATCCTGCAATAGTTTAAATGCTTTTTTGTCATCCAATGGAATATTTTCTATATCTATTTCGACTCCATGGAGTTTTTTTATCATTTTTATAGAATTTTGAATGATTGTTAAGTTTTTAAGTCCTAAGAAATCCATCTTTAATAAGCCAATTTTTTCTACTGCAGAAAATTTAGTGCTTGAAGCATATTGAGTGGTTAGAGCTTCTTCGTCAATATTTACGCGTTGAAGTGCAGAGTATTCTACTATAGGTTTATCAGTTATGACTACGCCACAAGCATGAATTGAAGAATGTCTGTTTAATCCTTCTAGTTTTTTTGCTACAGAAATTAATTCTCTAGCATCGGGATTTTCTTCATATAACCTTTTGAAATTAGGTACTTCTTCTAGAGTTTTTTCTATTGAATAAAACATTGGAATTAGTTTTGATATCTGATCACAGAAGTTATATGGAAAGCCTAATGCTCTTCCAGTATCACGAATTGCAGCTCGTGCTGCCATAGTACCAAAAGTGATGATATTTGCCACATGGTTAGCCCCATATGTTTGTCTGCAATATTCAAGAACGTCTTCACGCCTATCATCAGCAAAATCTAAGTCAACGTCAGGCATGCTAACTCTTTCAGGATTTAAAAATCTTTCAAATAAGAGTTTGTATTCTATTGGGTCAATATTTGTGATACCAACTAAATACGAAACAAATGAGCCAGCAGCAGAACCACGACCAGGACCTACAACAATTCCTTGTTTTCGAGCCCAATTTACAAAATCTTGAACAATTAAAAAGTATGATGCATAGCCAGTTTTTTTTATAATGTTTAACTCATACAACATTCTCTCTTCTTGCTCTTTTGATATTTTTACGTTGCCATATCTATTTTTAAAACCAATTCTACACATTTCTAGTAGATGTTCATCAGCTGTTTGTCCTTCTGGCAAAGGATAATGAGGAAGTTTGGTATTTCCAAGTTCCATCTCAAAATTGCACATATTAGAAATTTTCACAGTATTTGATATAGATTCAGGTATGTCTTTGAAAAATTCTTTCATTTCTTTTTGTGTGTGAAATGATAAATCAAGATGTTTAAAATTTGGGCGATCACCTTCATCTACTTTTCGTCTTGTTTTTATACAAGTGAGAACATCATGAGTTTCGGAGTCCTCTTTTTTTATATAATATACATCACCACAAGCAACTAGAGGTATTCCAGTTTTTACACTAATCTCTTTTAGTCCAGTATTTATTTTTTCTTGTTCATTTTTTGGATTTGGTTGATGATTTAATTCTAGATAAAAATTATTCTCACCAAAAATATTTTGGTAGATATGCGCTTTTTTTTCTGCTTCTCTCTTAAATCCATTTTTAATGAGTTCAGAAATTTCTCCAGTTGCATTACCAGATAGTGCAATGAGTCCATCGTTGTGTTTTTTAAGTGTTTCATAATCAACTCTAGGAACATAATAAAATCCCTCTAGCTGTGCTATTGTTACTATTTTTAAAAGATTTTTGTAGCCTTTTTCATTTTTTACTAAGAGTACTAGTTGGTTTGTTTTTTTGTCAGAAGCGGAGGATGTTTTGTTATTCATACCATTGGGAGCTACTTGAATCTCTGTGCCAAGTATTGGTTTCAAGCCCCTTTCTTTGGCTTTGATGTAGAAATCAACCGCACCAAAAACAGCATTTTGGTCAGTTATTGCTAAAGAGGTCATACCATCTCGCTCACAAGCATCAAGCAAATCATCAATTTTGCATAGTCCAGTAAGTAAGCTAAAGTCGGAATGTGTATGTAAGTGACAAAAATCCATATCAGTATCTACGTATATTGAATATTATGTTATTATTATAGCATGATAAAGAAAATAGAAAACATTGCAAAATTTGAAAAAGAATTACAATTTTATAATAAAGGGTATAATGCAGTAATTGGAATAGATGAGGTGGGCAGAGGTCCATTGGCTGGCCCTGTTGTGGCTTCTGCATGTACTTTAAGATATCCTGAAAAATTAAAAAATATTGAATTAAATTTTATAGATGAACTTTGGAAATATGTAAAAGATAGTAAAAAATTAACACACAAAAAAAGAGAAGAAGTCTTTGGATTTATTGAGGAGAATTTTTTTACGGGCACAGGAATTATAAACTCGGAGACAATTGATAGGATAAATATTTTGCAAGCTACATTTTTAGCTATGAAAAGTGCAGTAGAAGAGCTTTATAGGAAAAATAAGTTATCAGAAAATTGTATACTACTGATTGACGGAAATAAAATAATTCCAAATATTTCTAGGAAACAAATTTGTATTATAGGTGGAGATAATACTTCAAAGTCTATTGCGGCTGCATCGATTATTTCAAAAATCATAAGAGATAATATTATGACTGATTATGATAAGTTATTTCCTGAATATGGATTTGCTAAACATAAGGGATATGGCACAAAAATTCACATAGAAGCACTTAGAGAATTTGGTGTAACATCGATACATAGAAAAAGTTTTGGACCAGTTAAAAATCTACTTAAAAACTAATGCTTCATTTAAAATTCTTATATTTTTTGCTATAAGTTATTCAAATTTTGTTATTTTTGGTAAAAAAATAAAAATTTTAGTAAAAAATTGAGATTTTAAACAGGTTGTAATTAAGATAGTAGGATATAGGATATCAATAAATCTATAATTATATAAATAGGGATGTGCTACATTCAACCTTTTATTGCAACACACCCATAAATAGCAATTCCAGTTTTTTCATAAAACACTTCGACAGGTGTTTTCCAATTTAGTCTTTTACGTGGTCTAGTATTAATCAAATATTCAGCTTTCAATAACTCCTCA
>CAMZLB010000057.1 GCA_947311515.1 Candidatus Moraniibacteriota bacterium
ATTGGAAAACACCTGTCGAAGTGTTTTATGAAAAAACTGGAATTGATATTTATGGGTGTGTTGCAATAAAAGGTTGAATGTAGCGAAAAATTTTCTCTATAAGTTTTAGATTCTTTTTTTTCACAATCAATTTCAGACTTTGTATCTAATAGTAGAATCTATTGAAGACCCGTATCCTTATTGATTATTATCAGCATCTTATCATTACCAAACTCTCCCATTACAATAGCATAATCTAATTTTTTTCATCATCAGAATAACCACCACCTCTAGTAAAAATAACTCCAAAAATCTTATCAAATACTTTTTATATTCCACGATTTCTAAGTATTCTTTTAATTTATCTTAGTATCAATTGCAATGAAATATTCTAAAGTTTCTTTTGTGGATGATGAAGTTTTTTAATTTTCTAATTTCATTTTAGAAAATATATTTGTTCCAGTATACCTCTAAATATTTCTTTTTGATTTCATCTTGAATAATTGGGAAATTTCTATTTCATCATATAATTTTACTTTACAAATCCTAAATAACCTCCGCAAAACCCCTAAATAAACCAACTTAATCAAAGGTTGGTTTATGCTTTTTTAGAGTATTTTAATCTAGTTTAATATCATTTATCACTTTTTCACCATATACCAAACAACTTTTGCAGAGTTGATTTGTGTTTTTGTGTTTGGTTAGTTTCGCAGACTTTTCTTAATTCTATTATAATTTATTTTTTATATAAAAACCCATCTAACGCTTTAATTTATCATTTAAACATTATACGGGTTCTCATAGAAATAATTTATTATTCAAGTTCTAAACTTATTATTTAATTATTTAGTATGTAGAATTCTGTTTGTGAGTATATGTGAAAATTAAATTTCACTACCTTATTATCTCTTACTCCATTGTGGTCGTCGACGAGCCTTTCTAAGTCCAGGCTTTTTACGTTCAACAACTCTTGAATCTCTGGTAAGTAAGTTACTTGACTTAAGAATTGGACGAAGTCCTTCGTCCATTTTTGTAAGAGCTCTTGCAATACCTAATCTAACAGCTTGAGCCTGTCCAGATAATCCACCACCTCTTACTAAAACTGACACTACCACCTTTCCTTCTGAACCTGTAAGTATTATAGGCTCATTAAAAAAGTCCCATTCATGTGAGGTAGGAAAATACTCTTTCATAGATTTCCCATTTACGATATATTCCTTATCTGAAGAATTATTTTTTTTATAAACTCGAACTTGTGCAATAGCCGATTTTCTTCTTCCAATTGCATAAAAATATTCTCCTTCAAATGGTACTATAAATTTTTGAACTTTTTTTCTACTAGCCTTTGATGCGACTACTTCGTTTTTCGCCGCTTTTTTTGTTGTATTTGTTGTGGACATATTATTTTAATCTAATTTCCTTTTTCATTAATTTCATATTTATGATTATCATCTGCATATACGTGTAAATGTTTCATCATAAGCTTTGCCAATTTATTTTTTGGCAACATACCCTTGACTGCATGCTCTATTAACCATGTAGAGTCTTTTTTTCTTTGGTCACTCACATTAATCTCCTTTATTCCTCCACTATACCCTGTATGATGATAATATTTTTTATCTTTTTCTTTTGCTCCTGTTAAAACTATTTCATCAGAATTTATCACAACTACTCTAGCTCCATTGTCTACATTTGGAGCATAGTCAACACGATCCTTACCACTAAGAACACGTGCCACCTCAGAAGACAACCGACCTAATATTTCTCCCTTCGCATCAAAAAGAATTGTTTTTTGTTCCATGTAATCTAAATAATTATTATCTTTGGTGATGATTAGCCTTTAACTAATTCCTCAGAACTTTTTTTATCCACAAGTTCAATTATCGCCCTACGCGCTCCATCTCTTTTTCTAGGAGTCAATTTTACAACACGAGTAAATCCACTCACGCGTTCACCTACACGTGGGACTAACTCATCTTTCATTTTTTTAATTGCTTCAATTGGCAATTTTCCTTCAAGCTTTCTAAAAGCTTCCATTTCAGGATTTTTTGTATCTTTTGCACGCAATGACAATGTAAATAACTTATCTATTTCAGACTTAAGTTCCTTCGCTTTTGCTTCAGTGGTTTCAATTTTTTCATATCTTATCAAGCTACCTAACATAGTCTTAATTAAAGCTTTTCTTTGTGAGCGCACACGTCCAAATTGTCGCCCTGTTTTTCTGTGTTTCATTATTTTTTGATTTAATATTGAATTATAACTATTCGCTAGATCTTTCTTCACTAATTCGTCGCAAAGCATTGAACTGACTAGTTAAAATTTCAACAGCTTCGTAGAATGCTTCTTCTGGAGTAATAGTTCCGTCAGTTAAGATATTCAATAACACCTTTTCATAATCCGTCTGCTTTCCTACTCGCATATTTTCAACATCAAAATTAACCCTTTTTATAGGAGTATAAACTGCATCTATAGCAATAGCACCTAATTCAGCATCTTCTCTATTTTGTTGATCAATTGGAACATAGCCCATCCCCTTCTCTACAGTTATGTCTATCTCTAATTCTGTTTTTTTATTTGTTATAGTTGCAATCTTTTGAGTAAGGTCCACAATTTCAACGTCTGAATTAGCTTTTATATCCGCTGTAGTAACAATGCCCTCTCCCTTTTTCTTTAGATGTAATATAACAGGGTCATCTGAAAAAACATGAAAATTAAGCTTCTTCATATTCAGAACTATTTGCACAACATCCTCCATTATTCCATCAATAACAACAAACTCGTGAGTTGCGCCTTTTATCTTTATTGATGTAACCGCAAATCCACTTAAAGAAGACAACAACACTCTACGAAGAGAATTTCCAAGCGTAGTACCATAACCTGGATAACATCCAAGTATCTCTATAGTCCCCTCATATTTATCCTTTTGAATATATTTCACTTCTTTTGGAAGAACAATATTTGACATAATTTTTAAATTAATAAATGATTTTAAAAAATACTACTTTGAGAAAAACTCAACTATTATAGCAGCATCTATATTTGCATCAAAGTCTCCTTGTTTTGGTTTTGAAATAACTTTTCCTATTATTTTTTTAGTATCTGCAGATAACCAAGTTGGAGCGGCCTTCTTTGAGGATGCTACTTCTTTTAGATTTTTGAAATATCCATTTCCTGCCTTTGTAGGATTAACCGTAATTTCATCTCCAATCTTAACTTCATAAGATGGAATTGTCATTTTTTTTCCATTAACTAAAAACATACCATGATTAACAGCTTGTCTAGCCTGAGGCCTATTCACTGCAAATCCTAATCTATATATAACATTATCCATTCTTTGCTCTAGTCTAGCTAAAAAATTATCGCCCACAATTCCTTCTTTATTTTTAACATCTTCGTAATGCTTTCTGAACTGTTTTTCCAAAATACCATATGTGAACTTTGCTTTCTGCTTCATAGTGAGTTGCTTACCATACTCACTTTGATTAGAAGAAAATTTTTGACCATGTATTCCTGGTTTGTATCCTTTTCTTGATAAAAGTGCTGAATACTTATCACTACCATAAATATTTTCGCCAAAACGACGACATATTTTTCCTTTTGGTCCTCTAAATCTTGCCATAAATCAATTCTTTAAATATATAAACTAAACACGACGAGGTTTTCTCCTACGACATCCGTTATGTGCAATTGGCGTAGTATCCTTTATAAGGGTAATACTAAAGCCTTGTGAAGCAAATGTTCTCATAGCTGAATCACGACCATTTCCCACTCCCTTCACAAAAACTTGTAACTCTTTTACTCCGTGTTTTGAAATCTTCTCTATTACATCATTCACAACTTGACTAGACGCATACGGAGTTGATTTTTTTGCTCCCTTGAACCCCATCAAGCCTGCGCTTGACCAACCTAGCACAGCTCCACTCAAATCTGTAACTGTAACTATAGTATTATTGTAAGTTGCATTTATTCTTACTTGAGCTTTAGTAACTTGCCTTTTACCTCTTCTTTTTTTTGTTGGAATGTTAGCAACGGTGCCTTTTTTTTGCATTTTCCTTTCTTCACTCATATTTTATAAAGTAATACTGATTATGTTTTTGTAACAGATACACGCCCAGATCCCATTGTTACACGCTTATTTCCACGAACGGTTCTACTATTTGTCTTCGTTCTCTGTCCTCTAACAGGAAGACCTCGCTTATGTCTTAAACCTCTGTAACACCCTATGTCCTCAAGTCTCTTTATCTCCATTTTAACTTTATGCCTAAGTTCACCCTCTACAGCATATTCTTTCTCAATTTTTTCTCTTAATTTCTGAGCATCTGCTTCAGAAATATTTTTTGTCCTAGTGTTCTCATCAATACCTAAATCCTTTAGTATCTTTTTACTTACTGAGACACCTATCCCATATATATAAGTTAATGAAATAATTATTCGTTTTTCATCTGGGATATTTACGCCTGAAATTCTAATCATAATTTAAAAATTTTTTAATTACCCTTGTCGCTGTTTATGCTTTTTATTTATACACAATATCCTAACCACACCTTTTCTTCTAACAGACTTGCAGTTTCTGCAAATTTTTTTAACCGATGCCCTTACTTTCATTTCTTTGAATTTAAATAATTACAATCTCTTTATTATTCTTCCCTTAGTTAAATCATAGGGAGTCATTTCAACGATAACCTTATCTCCTGGTAACAATCTAATATAGTGAACTCTCATTTTTCCTGAAATATGAGCCAATATCTCATGATCATTTTCTAATTTGACTCTAAATGTCGCATTTGGTAATGTTTCATCGATTAATCCTTCTACTTCCAGAGTATCTTTTTTCTTAACTTTCTTCTTAGGATCTTTTTTTTGAACTTTTCTATTATTCTTCTTTTTTACCATATACTATTCAATTGTTCAATTTAGTTTTTTTTACAACACAAAAATTTGAGTAACTCTCTTCTGATAATCAATCCTATGTCCTGTATTTCGCGAAAGTGAGAGTTATCCTCGTTTTTAAAACATAGCCTAAACTATTTAATAAGAATTATAGCAACTATAGAAAATATGTCAACCCCTAATAAAATTACACCGAATTTAAAAAGAAACCACAAAACTAACTTATGGGAAAATTAAAAAAATCTATCTAAAATATATTTTCAAAATCTTTTATTTATAGGGTTTTTATAAGTCATATCTTAAAAAGAATAATTTTTAAGTTGTATACCTTTTTTAAAAACTGATGCTATAGCAAGTATTTTAAAAAATACTTGAAACTTATACAGAGTCTCGCTTTATTTTTTTTTAAATTTTAGTAAGTATAATAAAAATTAAGGAAAAATATTCACATACTTTGATTTAAATAAAAAATAAAACAAACTCTTACAATAAATATTTTATTCTCCCCACTTATATATTTTTACCTTTCCCCTTACTAAAATTGAATCATTTATTTCTATCATATTTTCTTCAAAGTACTTCTGAGCTTCTTTAGTTATGAACTTTTTATCATTATCAGAATAAACCACCCAACCAGATGGATTATTATTAACTATATTGATTACATAATCTTCTGTAATTTTTTGTACCTTTCCTTCTTTTTTAAGTTCTTGATTACTTCTTTCAGAACCAAAATCAAAAACCTGCATATCAAATTTATCAAAATAATAATTTCTAAAGTTTCTAGTTATCATGACATCGTCCCTTGCTCTGTTTTCTTTTACATATAAAAATAAATTTCTATAATTAGCTCGTTCACCTTTTGAAGTTATATGATAAGTATTATCTTTTTCAAAAAAATATGAATAATTAGGTAAAAAAATAACGACTACAAGTATTCCATATAAAAATATTTTCTTATTTAATGTAACTTCCCTATTAAGCGTTTCCATAACAAAATAAATACCTATAGAAACAATAATAAAGCCAAAAGACTGTGCAAAGAAAATGTACTGTTGTCCTACATTTCTATTCCATAAAAATATCCCTGCAAAAAGAATTGCAAAAAAATTAATATTTATCCATAGATACTCATTATTGAAATATTTTTCTTTAAAAGTAGCATACATACCCATAAGTAAAAGAAACCCTCCTAATAATGGATGCCAATAACTCGCAAGAATATGTTCAACATAGCTCCAATGATTATTTAAAAATTCTATAGTACCATTAACTTTTTCTACAAAAAATAATACTATTATCAAAATAGTGAAAATTATAAAAATGTTGTATATTAAGTATCTATTAAATAACCCTAATAACTTTACTTCTTGAATCATTCTAATAATAAAAAATATAAATACTATAATTGCAATATTTACTGTAAGTGGATGTAAATGATATGATAATATACCAAGCAAAATAGTCGGTATAATAAAAATATAATTAAAATTGAAAATCTGAATAATTAACTTTTTTGATTTAGATTTACCTTTTTCCAAAAAATAATAAAGACTAGTAGAAAAAGCTAGAAATACGGGAGCAAACATACTATACATACGTATCTTTCTATTTATTTCTATAGCTGGCACACTAACTGCAAATAAAAATGAAGCAAAAAACGCAATCCAATGATTTCTAGTAAAAATAAAAGTAACTCCATATAACAGTATAACTGTAAGAACTCCCCATATAACACTCACAATTCTTATATTTTTCTCAATTGGAGGAAGATAATTATAAAGCACAGAAATTTGCTTTCTATAAACCCATGCCCTTTCGTCACTTGCCTTGTTTTTACGAATGCTTGACTCTCCATGATTAAAATCCCACGCTTGCCACTGACCAGTTTTATATTGTCCATATGTTGCATTTACATCCAAAAATTCATCAGATACAAAAGGAACTGTCCCTAAATTAAAAACCCTCAAGGAAAAAGCAATAATAACCACAAAGCAAAATAAAATTATTATTTTATTCATATATTTTAAGTAAATTATATAGAATCAACATAAAAGTTTCTTATAGTCTAACAGACCAGACACATAATGTCTACACAAAAACTCTTCTTCGTGTTAAGTTATATAGTATCATACGATTTCTTAAACCTACATAAATGACTATCATCATAAACCTAGTGCTAATATTTTTCGGAACATCTCTTGCTATAATGACATCAAGATTTCACTTTTTTAATATCCCATATTTTCATACATTTTTTAGTATTCTTTATATTTTTTCAATTATCCTTGTATTATGGCGATCCTATAAAAAAAAAATATCCTATCTAAAATATCTAACTTTATCCTTTTTTCCAGTATACGTAGTATTATTTACAATATTTAATATCCTAAATTCCGTAATTAAACAACTCACACTAGCGATTATTTCATTTGGTCTATTTATTTCGCTTATTTATATAATCAAAAAACTATTATTAAATATTTCAGAAAATTCAAAAAAAGCTCTGTTTTTTTTGAAACCTTTTAAAAAAATAGATTTTTTTACTATTTTACCATTTACATTAATATTCTTCATAGTTTCTTTACATGGAATATCAAAACAAACACTAGTAGATGAACCTCTTTGGTTATTTAAACATGTTGAACGGTATAGTGAGCGAATCATGACTGGTGATTTGAGATATTCTACGCCACATGACAAGCCTGGTGTCACAATAGCAATTCTTTCAAGCGTAGCCTTACTTAAATATCCAAATCCTTCTGAATTAAAAAATGCTATAAATACATACACCTATATAGATCTAGCAACTCGTATGCGAATTCCTATTGTAATATTTGCTTCCTTGATACTTCCACTTTTTTACTTAGTATTTAGACAATTATTCAATGTACAAATTTCAATCTTATCTTATGTAGCCATATCCGTCTCCCCTTTGCTTATAGGACTTACTAGAACCATAAATCCAGACGCTTTACTTTGGATTTTTGTGCCATTAAGTCTATTGTTTTTTATTTTATCAATTCATACTAATAATCGAAAAATCATAATAATAACAGGATTACTCTTTGGATTCGCTATACTTACAAAATATATAGCAAATATTTTCTTTGTATTTTTTATTCCTATAATATTTCTATATTTAATATTAATATCGAAAAAAACAATTATTTTATCCGTTTTAAAAAATTTACTAAAAACTTATTTTACAATATCATTAATCGCTATACTTTTAGTTTTTTCTTTTTTGCCTGCTATATGGGTATATCCTAAATCACTCCTTACAAGAACTATTTGGTCACAAGCTTTTGAGCCTATTTGGTTACCATTTATACTGTTTGTAATAATGTTAATTTATGATATATTTTTCCATAGGAATTCATTCACAATACGAATTTTAGACACAATTCTAATGTATAGAAAAAAAATTATATCCCTAATTTCTTATTTTTTTATTTTAAGCATAGCTTTTGTGCTTATATCTTCGCAATCACATACAATTTTTGACTATCAACTTTCAGCTACCTCTCCAAAATCATCTGTAACTAACACAGGATTTTTAGGTACTTTTTTTGGAAGTTTTTATGTATTGCTATATGGAATTTCCACATTTTCTCTTATTGGACTTATTTCAGCTTTCTTTTTTGTAAAAAAAGAAAGCTGCTCATTAATTAAGATATCTATATTATCCATATCAATATTTATTCCATTTTACTACATTGGCTCAACTATGAGTGGAGTATTTAGCACAATAAGATATCAAATAGTGTTATATCCTTTAGTATTTATAATATCTAGTTATGGCCTATATAAATTATTTTCATATTTTGATAAAAAATATTTTCCTGCATTACTATTGCTCTACACAGGGTTATTATCTCTATCACTATGGCAAACTTCTCCATATTATCAAAGTTACAACAACTTTTTATTACCAAAAGGCGATATTTTAAATATTAAAGATATGGGAGATGGAAGTTATCAGGCAGCTGAATACCTAAACAATTTAAAAGATGCTAAAAATCTAACAATTTGGGCTGATAAAAGAGGCGTTTGTTACGCTTTTATTGGAAATTGTACAACGACTCTAGACTTAAAAAGAATAGAGCAAGATAATATAAAATTTGATTATTTCGTAACTTCTTGCACCAAAAAAAATCTAATATCTAAAAAATACTTAAGAGAATTGCGTAAAAAAAACACACCAAAAAATACTATAAATTTTAAAGAGCTATATGATGAAAAAAAAATCATCGCAGAACACGAAATACAATTAGGAATAAATAAATCAAATAAAATTAGAATAATCAATTCAATTAAACATTAATCCTAAGCTTGATAATTACTTGCAATACTCTAGATAAATATTAAAGAAGGTCTATAAAACTTCAAAAATTATTCTTTTTATTATTTTTTGCAAAATACAATTTACAAAAACCCTATAAATAATAAAGGTTTTTTGAAAATATATTCTAAATTTATTTCCTTAATTTTTACTAATAAATTAGTTTTGTAGACTTTCCTTAGGGAGACTATTAAAAGGACCTGATTAGAAAAAATATATAAAGAGATGCCACTGCTTATCAGAAAAGGTGTTCTAGGACAAAAAAATAATTAGAAAATGCCTGTCGAAATATCTTAAGATAAAACTAGAATTAATACTTATGAAGAGGCATTATAATAAAAAAAATTATAGTAGGAATCCTAAGTTCAGCAATTACTTGCAACACTCTAAATAAATATTAAACTAATTAAATAATAATTAGAAAATATTTATGAGTAAAAAAAAAGAAAAAACCACCATTAGACTTAAGAGAAAGAACAATTATAGAGGCAAGATACAGAGATGGAACTAGTATGAGAAATATAGCTAAGAATTAGATAGAAATGTTAGCACTATTTCCAGAGAAATAGATGGTAAACCATCTAGAGGAGTAGGTAAATATATTGCTGACGTAGCTCACATAAAAGCTTTGGAAAGAATATCTAATAGAGGTAATATTTCTAAAATAGATAAATACATAGAACTAAAAGAATATATTACTAAAAATCTAAAATTAGGTTAGTCTCCGGGACAGATAAGC
>CAMZLB010000058.1 GCA_947311515.1 Candidatus Moraniibacteriota bacterium
CTGAGAAACAAGCAATAGATGAAAGTGTAATTCGTCGGGGAAGCAAATACTGTACTTCACACTCTAACACTGCGCTGTGTAACTATTATTATGGCCTTGACTCTTGACTTGGAATTTTTATTTTCAGTATAGAAACACATGTGAAAATGTTTGTGTCAAAATTTGTGTAAATTTTTTTAAAGTCACACCATACATGTATGTTGTCTCAAGGAACAATGTGCAAAAAGAATCGTGTTTCTATCTTATCTGGTTTCTGATATATTGCGAATTTAGTGTTTTGACCTTACAAAGTTAAGTACGTCCTCCTTCATTATACTTAAAGTTGAACTATTTTTTTGCCAGTAGAGTAATGTGCCATTTGCTAGATTTAACGCTCTTTCTGGAAGTGGGCTTGTATTTGTGTATTTATAAGAAGCACTTATGACCTCCCTCAAAGCTTGATAAGTAAATAATGTTTTATCTCCAGCGTAAAATTGCATAAACAAAGTCTTCATCGCATCTTTATCATCCATTTCTTTCATATGAATTATATCAAAATGCATAAGAAGTCCTTGCTTTTGTTCTACACTATTATGAAATTCATTTTCTGTAGTTATAGCTATCATTCTAAATGTTGACATAGGAGCGTATCTAGAAAGCATAGAAGCAAAAGAAAAACCTCGTGTATTTTCCATGTATTTTTCAAAATTTTCTACCACAATTATAACATTTCCAGCATAAGCTGCCTCATGAAAAAGATTATTCAATTCATATTCAGGATCTTTGCCTCCCTGTTGGACACTTGCTATAGCTCCACCTAAATCAACTTGTAAAACTCTTGCATGCTCTAGAGAAGGATTGTTGTATTTCATAGTCCTTACACGACGAGCCAACTCATGAACTATCATTCTACGTCCCACACCTGGTTCACCCAATATTATAGCATTATTTTCATTTGGACGTGTCATAACTAACTCAAGCATAGACATCTCTTCTTCATGTCCATAAAACGGTCTATGCGCAAATTCTGAATTATCAAATCTAGTCAAATCATTAGCAAATCTATCTAAATTAACAGTAAATCCGTAATGCCATCTACGTCCCAAAGGTTGAAAAGTTCTTAGGTGCTCTCTTGATAAAAATCTTTCATCACTCTCTTTTTCTTCTCGTTTGTCTATCTCCCAGGAAATCACATTTTCACATTCTTCTGTTGTAATATCTACTTGCCTCAGAACTTTTTTAAATTCATCAAAATTATTTAGCACATTATCAGTTATTTTATCAGGATCAATATTGAGCAAATCCCAGACCTTATGAAACCATTTTTCACGTACAAGCTCCGTTATGCTCATTTCTTTGTAAGGTTTGTGATATTGATGAGAATAGCTCTTTGTAGCTAAAATAACAATAAGAAAACTTATAAAGAATATAAGTATGCTGAAAATTGCATATTTAGTAAACACTAGAACAAAACCTAAAATCAAAGCTCCTGGAAGTATAAAGTAAATTATAGATATAAGTATACCTACAATTAGAATTGAAAGCGAAAATAGTAGTCCAACAGTTATAAAAATAATCCTTACAATAGCACCTACTACTCTAGATATAACATTCCATATAAATCTTTCAAATGATTTTCCAAAATCAAATCCTCTCCATTTTTTCATACTGACATCTTTATGCCATGGAGAAAAAAGAGTTCTTATAAGTAAAGTTATAGAAAAATAGTAGGGCACATATTTTATAAGCTCCCAAAGTCCTCTGAGAAGTACATTAAACCCCTTTGAGAAGTACCAAATCAGAAATCCATGTTTTTTATTATTCATTTTTTATTTTTTATCTATTCAAAAATCTAAACCTATCAAAATAGCATTTTTATTTATATCTTATATTTTACCATAGAATGAAAAACTTATGAAAAATAATTTTACTTCATTTTTTTGTAAAAATAATTCATAAGAACCTTATAAGCAAAGAGCTTTTAAAGTATAGTTTAAATTTATTTTTTTAATTTTTGCTAATATCTTAGTTTTATAGAGATTCCTTAATCCTATCAACAGGTATAATTCTAAATGTATTTGAATTTATTATTATTTTGATATTCTTTTCTGTGTTTGAAACATAATAATTTTTTCCAGTTTTTTAAATAAAATTTTTCTTTAGTTTCTTTCAAAATTTTGAATATAAATTTTTCAATTTGTTTTTTTGAAAACTTGGTATTAAGTTTTTTGTTTATCCTTTCATAAACAAGCTCTGTATAACAAATGTTTCTAAAATTTCTTGCTTGTTTATGTTCATGTTAAATACTGTTTAGAATATTTATTGTCTCCACGTTTTGCTCTTTTTATTTTCCAATATTTAATTGCATCACTTTTTGATTTATCTGGATTGTCTTTTAAGAAATCTCTTATATATGTATTATATTCAAATTGTGGTGATATTTCTTTTACAAAATTTGAGTCTTTTTTCAATTCTTGTTCTTTATACCACTCTTTAATAAAATCAGAGTATGTTTTTTTACCTGCATTTTGTTTGAAATAATCTAATAAATGAACAGCAAAGTAAAATTGTTTTCCAATAACTGACTGAAAAAACTCTTTCTTTATTCATTAATATACTCTAGTTTTCTGTTCTTTGCTTGCACACAACGTTTAGTATATGCGATGTTTTGCGGAACGCAGTGGAGCAAAATTGGAAGAGCGAAGTGCAACGAGCGAACCGCATATTCTGTGTTATGTGAGGGTGAGCGAGGTATGAGCGAAAGTGCAACGTCCCCTTCCTCTGAGTAAAAAACTCATTTGCTTTCGAAAAATTATTTTAGGCGGTCGTGAGGTCATCGATAGCCTTGTTTATTTGATTATCAAAATCATTATCCATATTCAGCACTTTAAAATCGTACTTTTTAGATTCTTTTTCAAAAAATTTTCCGTATTCACAAATCATTTTTGCGATTTTACCATAGGTCCCTTCATTGTTAGTTCTTGCAATAATCCAGTCATTTGGAGTCGTACTTTTTTTAATATCAGAAACAAACTTGGATTCATCACTTTTGATAAGAAAAATATTTCTCAATTTATTCGGATATTTTTTATTTAATTCAGCAACAAGTTTCGGCTCAATATGATAGCCTTCAATAATGAAATCATTGCCATCGGTTATTTCGCAAATTGCAAACATATCAATCGCTTCATAAGAAGTTTTTGCTTGTTGTTGATATGCTTTAATGATTTCATTTGTTGAGTATTGAGAGTATTTTTCGTCGTTATTATTGCAATTACAACGTTGAAAACTGGTAGGAAAAATTTTTGAAAAATCCTTTTTATTTATGTACGGCTTTATAACGCATTGAAGAGTGTCCGTTGAAACCCACGGAATATTTTTTGATTTCGATAATCTTTTCGCCAATGTTGTTTTCCCACATTTTGGTGGACCGCCTATTAAGTAAATCATAACCTAAAATAATTTTTATAAATTTCGAGTTTTTTTTATTTCATATAACTGGTTATTATACGAACTTTTTGTTTTTTTAATGACAAAAATTTGTATGTTATACAAACTTATGATATGTTTTTTATAAAAATGCAAAAGCATTTCTTAAGTTATTTTAAGTATAGCATCTAATTTTTAAAAAAAACAATGAAAGTTTTACAAAAGTAGAAAATTTAATGATTGCATCAAAAATCTACTTCCATACTTAATATTTTTTATAAAAATTTTTCAAAAGAGGAAAATAAATATCTTTCTTTATAGGAATTATTAATTCATTATAAGTTTCTTTTTCAGTGAATTCTATAGAATCTTTTACATCTCTTATAATACACATAGGCGTTTGTTCATCTCCCTCTCCTATAGCAAATACACCTATAGTAGCTATAGCGTCTACAATATTACTACGAGACATTTTCATTTTACGACCAAAAATATCACTTTTGCCTATATAATTTTTTAATGGTTTTAATCCATAAAATCCAGTTGAAATTCCAATCGTACCATATCTAAGTGGTACAGTATGACTATCAGTTATAATAACTGCTAATTTCTCTATATTGAACTTATTTTTTAAATATTTACAAATTTTTTTTTGCTTCTTTATGAGATTCTTTTGGCCATAAAACATAATAATCCTTAGAATTGCTTTCATCTATTCCAGCAGATGCAATCATTGTATTTTCTTTTAGTGTGAGTATTACATATCCACCTGGACTCTCTTCTCTTGGTATGAAAGCTTCAGCTTCCTTTTTTATTAAATAATCTTTGTTTTTTGTCTCTGCTATTGCTACACACAAACCTTGATGAATTGCTATTATCTTTGAAGTTATCAATAAAACATCTCCATCCTTCAAATCATTACAATATTTATCCAATACATTATAAATATCATCTTTTGGAGGTATTACCTTTCTAGTTTTTATTGGTATTATTTTCATTTTTTTTCTTTATCTACTTTATCTAAATTACCTAGCAATGAATATCTCTTCATTTCTAAAATTGGAATTAAGTTTTTCCAATATAACAACAGCGGATTCTTTTTCATTATTACAATCTTCACTCTTTTTTATTATCTCCCAATAAGAAGCTCCCAAGGTATCTTTGTCTGCAATATTTTGATAAATTCCAAATTCATTTTTAGAAAATTCTTTCATAGATTTACGATACCTAATCTTTTTTATCTCTGAATTTCCAACTTTAATATTCAATAAATCTCCAAATTCTGCTCCTTCAATAGTCTTTTTGAATTCATTATTATTTTTGATAGAAATTCTTACATTACCAAATTTATCAGCAAATGAAAATTCTATTAATTTTTTTTGAGTTGGTATAATTTGTGGATGCAATCCCTTCTCCTTAGCTTCTATTAATTTAGTTACATTCTCATATTCAAATACTGGCTCTAATAAATCATCAAAATACCTCATAGTAGCAATTATAGATGATCTAAATTGTTCGTGATTTCCATCTGTTGTTACTATTTTTTCATTTGGAATTTTATATAATGCCAATATTTTATTCCTAGTCTCAAGAGATTCTAAATTACTAAGCGGTGTTGTAAATATTTCCAAATCATTATTTGTAATAGCTAAATAAAAATCTTGTGCATTTTTACCATTTTTTGTGGATTCACTATTTCTTGGCGCACTATTTGCTATAGCAATAAGACCCTTACTTGAAAAATTATTTTCAATCACCTTACCAGTTTCCTGTCTTATGTGTTTAATTATTCTTCTTTGTTCTTCAATTAAATCATTTAGTAAATTAACTCCATAATCTGCTAATTTCAAGTTTTTTCCTATAGGAAATGTTATATCAGATAAATTTCCAAGATTTCTAGTAATGGCCGTAAGTTCAGCATCAAAATCTACCTCTTTTTCGGAAAAAACATCACTAAAATGAACTATTCCCGCAACTGGACGACTTAGTATTTCTTTATACTTATTTAAAATTTTACCCATAAATTTATAATTAATAATAAAAAAACAACCACTTGAGGTTGAATATAATAGTTATAAAAAACAAATACCAACCCAACCTAAAGGCTTAGTGACATTTGCATATTTATTTCTTTTGTTTCTTCTTTCATATTTTAAGTATAATATATAATAATAGAAATGTCAAAATAATGTATACTACATTCAACCTTTTATTGCAACACACCCATAAATATCAATTCCAGTTTTTTCATAAAACACTTCGGCAGGTGTTTTCCAATTTAGTCTTTTACGTGGTCTAGTATTAATCAAATATTCAGCTTTCAATAACTCTTCATCTGTTATCTTACTCCAATCAGTTCCTTTTGGGAAGAATCTTCTCAATAACCCATTAGCATTCTCATTAGCTCCTCTTTCCCAAGAGTGATAAGGATTAGCATAATACACATTAAGACCTAATACTTTTTCTACTTCATGATAGTACCTATATTCATGACATTGGGAAGATCAATTTGTCTAAGTTCAGAAGTCTAAACAAGCTAACAAAACTACTCATGAATTAGTAAGTGGGCTATATTTATTCGGAAAGACTAAAGGTAAAAAGCTAAAGATGGAGATGAGGTTTTATTTAATAAATTAAGTATTATTCCTAGCAAGTATTTAAAGACACTTACTAGAGATAATGGTCCTGAAAATAGGAACTATCAAGAAGTTGAGAAAGTATTAGGTCTTAATGTATATTATGCTAATCC
>CAMZLB010000059.1 GCA_947311515.1 Candidatus Moraniibacteriota bacterium
AATAAAGAAAACTTAGCATTTATCTCATTTTTAAGATTTAAACATAAAGGTGTTTTATAATGCAACCCCTATACAAATCCTGTTACCCCCTAGACCAAAGATGTTACGAAGAGTACAATTTAAGCGAAGATATATTGATGGAACACGCCTCAATGGGTATGGCTAACTATATTAGAACAAACTTTAAAGAGGGGTGTTCGCTTTTAATTGTCTCTGGTGTTGGCAACAATGGGGCAGATGGCTTGGTTTTGGCTAGACAACTACATGGTTCTTATGATGTTAAAGTTTTGTTACCTTTTGGGGTGCGTTCGGTGATGGCAGAGGTGCAACTTGAACGGATTCAAGCGTTAGATATTACGTTTGTTGATGAGGTTTGTGAAGCTGATGTAATTGTCGATGCCATTTTTGGAGCAGGACTTTCACGAGAGATTGACGAAAAGACAAGAAAACTCATTGTGCAACTAGAAGCCCTTAATGGATTTAAAATTGCTTGTGATATACCAACAGGAATTGATATTAATGGTAATCCTTTCCCTATGGCACTATTTTGTGATGTAACTATAACTATGGGTGCATTAAAAGAATCACTATATAGTGATATGGCAAAAGATTATGTTGGAGAGATTATCTGTGTTGATTTAGGAGTTAGCCATTATAAATATACAGATGGATTTAGAGTAGATAGCTACCTTTTAGAGAGTAGCGATATTAAACTACCAAATAGATATATGAAAAATAGTCATAAAGGCAATTTTGGACATCTAGCAGTAATAGTAGGAGATAAAGAGGGTGCATCTACTATATCAGCTCTTTCTGCTTTGCGTTTTGGTGCAGGTTTAGTCTCGTTAATAGGAGATATGAGAACTACACCTCCTATATCACTCATGATTGATGAAGTACTACCACATAATACAACAGCAATAGCTTTTGGTATGGGAGTTATAGAGTTTGAAGAGCTAATAATAGAGGAGATATTAAATCATAAATCTCCTATTATATTAGATGCAGGAGTATTCTCTAATGAGATAACTTTAGACTTTTTAGAACAAAATAGTAGAGATATTATCTTGACACCTCATCCAAAAGAGTTTGTGAAATTATGGAATATGACAATTGATAGCCCACTAAATATATCTATACTTCAAGCAAATCGTTTTGAGAAAGTTCGAGAGTTTTGTTCTCTTTTTCCTAATGTCACCCTACTCTTAAAAGGAGCAAATATGATAATAGCTAAACAAAATAGACTATTTATAAATAGCTTAGGAACATCAAAATTGAGTAAGGGTGGAAGTGGAGATGTTTTAAGTGGACTTATTGGTTCATTATTGGCACAGGGTTATAATGGATTAGAGGCAACAATTCAAGCATCTTTAGCCCTAACAAAAGGGGCTAATAGCTATAATGGCAACTCTTATGCTATGTTACCTACAGATTTAATAGAAGAGATAGCTTTTTTAAAAAAAGGAAAATCATGAAAAAAATATTGAACATTATAACTATCTCTTCGCTGATAGTTTTAATAACAGCTTGTGTTCCTGTACCAAAACCAAATATTGGAATAGGTATTGGAGGTGCAGTTGATGGGCATCATGATTCTATACAAAATGAATCAATAATAGATAAAAAGTATGGAGCAAAACCAATAAACTATATTAATTCAATACAAAAATATTTTGCTACTAAGATAGCTCGTGCTAATCTATCTAAATACAAATATGGAAAACCCAAAAGAGCCTATAAGAGAAAAGGTTTTGCTTATGGTGGAGATATTGCTTGGAGAGGTTGGTTAGTAGAGACCTCTATAGCTACACCAACAAGAACAGGTAGACTATTAACTCCTAAACCATATATGGTTCTTTTTTCAGGGGAACAGATAGTTGAACATATTTTGGGATACAATCATAAACTCATAACAAAAGTAGATAAATAATATGGCAAATTTCAATACACATTTTATGGTAGGAGCTGGAGCTTCTGCCATGGTTTCAGGGACAATACTATCTATGGAGATTACATCACCAGAAGAGGCTGTCTATGCATTTGCTTTGGGAACATTAGGAGCTTTATTACCTGATGTTGACTCTGCACACTCTACATCTATAAAAGTAGGTTTTAATGTTCTATCTATACTTATGACTATAATGGTTATTTTTGTAAAGTCTTCAACCTATTCACTTATTGAAATGTCTATTGTAGCAAGTTTAGTTTTTATAGGAATTCGTTATGCATTACTTGATATTTTTCGTAAAATATCAAAACATAGAGGTATGTTTCACTCTATTCCTGTTGCTATTATTTGGGGAATAGTTATTGCTATTTTAATGCAATACTTTTTTGGATTAAACTCTTTAATATCTTGGGTTTACGGTTTTATGGTAACTACAGGCTATTTTGTGCATCTTATCTTAGATGAAACATACAGTGTAGATTTGGGAAATAGAAGAGTTAAAAAATCATTTGGTACAGCTATGAAATTGGGTAAAATAAAAACTACTAAAGATAAAATTCAAACAGCTATCATCTATATATCTATTCCATTACTATTATCAATTGCACCTGATAGAACTCTATTTATTAATGCACTCTTCTCTTATGATGCATGGTTAACATTTAAAGATATACTACTTCCCTATGATGGAAAGTGGTTTTTACATTAATAGATATAGGATAAAAAATGACAATATACGGTATAAGAACATGCTCAACAGTAGGAAAAGCAAGAAAATTTATGAGAGAGAATAATATAGAGTTTGACTTCGTAGACTATAAAGTAGAATCGGTAGATGAAGAAAAAATTCATGAGTGGTTAAAACAAATTGATATAGAAGTTCTCTTCAATACTCGTGGTACAAAATATAGAGACCTAAAACTAAAAGAGCTTAATCTCAATGATGAAGAGAAGATTAAATGGATGGCTAAAGAGAACTATCTATTAAAACGACCCATAATTGAGTATGGTAATGGGAGAGTACATGTGGCTTACAATGAAGAGGTTTACAAGAAGATTTTTTTAAGTGAATCTAAAAGAGTAGAAAAGAGGTAATAACTATGACCTTTAAACCATATCAAGCCTATTCTGCATCTGCAGGAAGTGGTAAAACATTTGCCCTATCTGTTCGTTATATTTCACTTCTCTTTATGGGGGTTGAACCTAGTAGTATTTTAGCAGCAACATTTACAAATAAGGCTGCATCTGAAATGAAACAGAGAGTAATATCTCTACTAATTCATTTAGAAGAGAGAGATGCTGAACTCTTAGCTATATCTCAACAGACAGGTTTTACAAAAGAGGAGCTTTTAAATAGACAACCTGAAGTACTTGAACTATTTTTATCTAGTTCAAATTTTATTGTTACACTTGACAGTTTTTTTACATCTATTTTGCGTTCTGCTTCTCTTTACATAGATATAGAGCCTGATTTTGTAACCAAAGAGATAGAGCCAAAAGTAAAAGAGGATAATTTTTTAGATGAGATTCATGCAAACTCTCTTCTTGGAGAATTGGTTAAACTAGCAATAAATATTGAAGATAAACGATTTTTGAAGATGTTTGATTTAATGCAAAATTTCTATAAAATAGACCCTCTTTTACCTAAATCTAATTACTACTTAGAGAATATTGAGCTACTTGAGATAGAAATTAATTCAAAACGAGATTTATTATATCGTTTAGTTACAGAAGTAGGAGCATCAAAAAGTGCAATTAAAAATTTTGAACCTATTGAAGTAAAAGAACTATTTAAAAAGTCACTATTTAATAAAGAGAGCCTATTAGAGCATAGAAACTATAAAAAGTATATTATTGAAAAACCTCAAATAGATGAAGAGTTTTTAAAGTTAAAAGAGTTACTCTCAAATTGGGCTAAAGCAAAAGAGCAGGTTGTTTTATACAATCTATTCAAACTCTTCGATTATTATAAAAATGCTACTATTGGAACAGCACGACAATTAGGGGTACTTAGTTTTGATGATTTAACCTATTTTACCTATCGTCTGTTGCATGAGAGTATTAACAAAGATTTTCTCTACTTTAAAATAGATAGCCGTTTTAGACATATTTTATTAGATGAGTTTCAAGATACATCTACTCTACAGTTCTTACTTTTAAAACCTCTAATAGACGAACTATTTTCAGGTATTGGTCAAAGTGAGTTTAAGAGTTTTTTCTATGTAGGAGATACTAAACAGTCTCTATACCGTTTTAGAGGTGGGGTAGAGGAGCTATTTAATGCTGTAGCTAAACATTATGGGGTAGAGATATCTGAAATGGATACAAACTATAGGAGTAGTAAGCATCTAGTAGAGCAAGTTAATAGATGGTTTGAACCAAATATATTGAATTTTCCTGTAGCCAAGTATCGTAAAGGGGTAGATGAGGGTTATGTTGATGTTGTAGAGAGTGAAGAACTTATTGAAGAGGTTATAAAGCAGATAGAGAAACGGTTAGCCCACAATATTTCTTTAAATGATATAGCGATACTTGTCTCAACTAATAGAGATGGTGCTGTTATTCAAGAGGCATGTTATGAAAAGGGAATTTTAACTTCATTAAAAACCTCTAGCTCTCTAAAACATACTCCTAAAGTAGCTTCAGTTGTAAGTATGGTATCTTATCTATTTTATGGTTTACCACTTGATGCAAAAGCTCTTTTAGAGCGAGTAGATAAAAAGATTGAAGAGGCTGATTTCTCTTGGTTTCATCCTTTTATAGAGCCTATAAGTGTAGTAGATAAGATTATATCTTGGTTTGGATATTTTGAGAATGATTTCAATCTTCTTAAATTACTAGAATTTTCGGCAACCTTTTCAGATATCCCTACCTTTTTAGAAGAGTTTGAACTCTCCTCTATTGAAGTTGCAAGTTCCTCTAAAAATGGAGCTATGATTATGACAATTCATAGTTCAAAAGGGTTAGAGTTTAAACATGTAATTGTTGTAGATAGACTAAAAGGAGCTGTACCTGATAGGTCTACTCTACTCTATGCTTATGATGAATCACTCCATGTTAAACAGATATTCTATAAAATGAGTGGACGAGATAATTTTGATATGGAGTATAAAAACCTATTAGAGAAACAAAAAGTTTTAAATAGTAAAGATAGAATGAATATTCTATATGTAGCTTTAACTAGAGCAATAGAGAGCATGAGTGTCATACGAAAACCAAAAGGTTCAATATTTGACCCATTAGGAGTTAGTTCAATCTCCATAGGAAGTTTAAGTTCAAAACCAATAGAGTCAACTTTTTTAGATGAAACCCCCAAAAAGAGAACTACTATAACTCATTATGGAGTGCAAGAGATAGGTAGAGAAGAGGAGGAGGATGAAAAAGATTATGATGCACTTCTTTTTGGTTCTGCTTTACATTATACTTTAGAGATGATAAGTGATTTCTCTGTTGTAGCTTTAACAGAGGCAATCAATGCAACTAAAAATTGTTATGGATTAGAGTTAGATAAGCAAAAAATAGAAGATATTGAAAATCGTTCTTTAAAACTTATTAGAAATGAGAAATTTAAAAAACTTTTAGAGGGAGCAGAGGTTTCAAAAGAGCAATCTATATCTTTTAATGGTGAATTAAAACAGATAGATTTACTACTTACTTATAGAGATAATTGCGTAGTTGTTGACTATAAAAGTTCTAAAAAGCATCATCTAAAACATGTTGCACAAGTACGACACTACAAGAGAGCAATAGAGAGTATTGTTAAGAAGCCTACAACGGGTATTATTTTGTATCTTTTGGAGAGTGGAGTGGAATTTTTTGAAATATAAATTTAATTTTAAACTTCTCTATAAAACTATAATGTAAATATTATAACGCCAACGCTTTTACCTGTTATGACATTGAATTCTCTTGATTTAAATCAAGAGTTCAACTACAACTTCATTAATTATTTCTTTTAAGCGTTTCTCAACATCTGAAACTAAAACTTTACATTTAGGAAACTAGATAATGTGATAAATACAATAACAAATCATAATGTTATTTAATTATTATTGTGTTATAATGTTTCTTATTTTAACAAAGGAAAAAAATATGAAAAAAATATTAACAATACTTTCAATAGTGTCACTCACCTATATAAGTGCAGCAATACTCACAACTGATAAACCTATTTACACTACAACCAATACCATTAAAATTAACTTTAGTGAGATGGATAACCATAATAAAGATTGGATTGCTATATATCGTATTAATACTTCTTCAGTATGGAAAAATGTTGTTAAATGGGCATGGACAAAAAATAGGACGAAAGGAACATTAACCTTTAAAAATTTACCTGCTGGAGATTATGAAGTAAGAGCTTTTTACAATAACTCTTACTACGAAGAAGCAAGAAAAACTTTTAAAGTTATAGGTAGTCGTCTTGGAGTAAACATAAAGTTAAGACCTACAAAACCTGTTTTTCAAGTAAATGAAGATGTAAAAATTAACTTTAAAAATATTAATGGAGCAACCAATGATTGGTTCGCTATCTACCCTGCTAATAGTAATAATGATTGGAAAAATGTAATTAAGTGGAAATTTAACAAAAGTGGTGCTAA
>CAMZLB010000060.1 GCA_947311515.1 Candidatus Moraniibacteriota bacterium
ATGTCACAAATTGTGGGTAGCTCAAGTGAAAGAGTTGTATCTCCAAAGCTTGAAATACCATCACAAGATGAAATACAACGATTACAGACAGAGCAAACGCAAGAGTTGCATCAAATACAAAAAGTGCAAAGAGGTCAAGATATAAACCAATTAAAACAAGTGCAAGAGCATTTAAAATCACAATTTCAGAAGGTTGAACAATCCAAAATACAGACAGACAGTGATTTATTGAAAAATATTCAATCTCAAGTCAAGGCACAGTCTCCTAAAAATCAATCTCAATATTTTGAACAAAATAAAAAAGATAGTCAGTTGAATGCTCAAGCTGAGTCTAAACAAACACCTACAGAAACATTTTTGAAATTATAACTTTGTTATTACTAGTGTAGTTATGTTATAATAAATATATTAAATAAATAAATTTATGAGTGATCAAAATTTTAAATATTCAGATACGGTTTCTGAAGTTGAAGAGGGTCTTGAGAATAAAAAGACTATATTACTTGTAGAAGATGATGTGTTTATAAGTGACATTTATAAAGTTAAGTTAACTTCTGCAGGATATAACGTAGTAACAGCTAGTAATGGTAGGGAAGCTATCGAAAAACTGAAGAATGGGTTAGTGCCTAACCTTATGTTACTGGATATCGTTTTGCCTTATATGGATGGATTTGATGTTTTGAATGTAAAGAATGAAGTGGAGGAGTGGAAAAAAATTCCCGTTGTTTTACTTGCAAATTTAAATCAAAAAGAGGATATTGGTTATGCTATGGAATTAGGGGTAAAGGATTACCTTGTAAAATCTCATTTCACACCTTCAGAGGTTTTATCAAAGGTTGAAACTTATATAATTTAGAAAAGAAAATAAAAATATGGAAAATGAAAAGATAGGTGAATGGACAGAAACTCTTTTGTCGATAGCTGCGCAACAAGACGCATCTGACTTACATCTTGCTGTAGGTAGATATCCCACTCTTAGAATTGATGGAAAGCTTATTCCTCTTACTAGGGAACAAATACTTAAAGCAGAAGATACAAAAAATATGGCACAATTTTTGATGAATGATAATAAATTACAAAAGTTTCAAGAGAGTGGACAAATTGATTTTGCTCATAATCATCAAGATAAGATTAGACTTAGGGTAAATATTTTTTATCAACAGGGTAAAGTTGGGATTGTGATGCGTATAATAAATAGTAAAATAAGAAAATTGGAAGAACTCGGTGTGCCAAATATTATATATGAATTCGCAAGATTCTCACAGGGTTTATTTTTAGTTACAGGACCTGTGGGACATGGTAAATCAACTACACTCGCAGCTCTTGTAGATTATATAAATCACAATAAAGAAAAGCATATTTTAACAATTGAAGATCCTGTGGAATATTTGTATACATCAGACAGATGTATTATAAATCAGCGTGAAGTTGGAGAAGACACGCGTTCTTTTCCAGATGCTTTGAGAAGTGCACTTCGTGAAGATTCAAATGTTATACTTGTTGGAGAGATGCGTGATTTGGAAACGATTTCTACTGCTATAACAGCTGCTGAAACAGGTCATTTGATTTTTGCTACGCTACACACAAATGATAGTGCTCAAACGGTAGATAGGATTGTGGATACTTTTCCGTCCCATCAACAAAATCAAATTCGTTCGCAGTTGGCGAATGTGTTACTTGGTGTGTTATCTCAGAGATTATTACCTAGAACTGATGGAGGTCGTGTTCCTGCAGTAGAGATAATGGTAAAGAATCATGCAGTTGAGAATCTAATTCGTGAAAATAAAACATATCAGATTGATACAGTTATAGAAACAGGACAAAAAGATGGTATGATTTCTTTAGATAAATCATTAGCTTTGTTACTTAAGCAAGGACAGATTACACTTGATAGTGCCATGATATACGCAAAAAATCGTGATTATTTGCGTATGTTAATAGAAGACGACTCAAATATTTAAGGATAAATTAATATATGAAATTTACATTCAAAGCAAGAACTGAAGAGGGTAAAATAAAAAGGGGAACTATAGAGGCATCTAGTGAAAAAGATGCTATTAAGATTTTGCATAGTAATAATCTTGTTCCTCTTGATATAAAAAATGATAATAGAAATAAATCTTTGTCAAGAAGAATTGAAGAAGCAACAACTCGTGTTCCTGCTAAAGATGTTCTAGTATTTTTTCGTGAATTTTCAACTCTTGTAGGAGCTCAGGTTCCTATATCACCAGCTATGAAAACTATTCATGAACAGACAGAAAATAAGGCTATGCGCGCTGTAACTAAGACCATAGGTAATGATGTGGAAGATGGTCTTTCCATATCAGAAAGTTTTGCAAAATTTCCAAAAATTTTCTCTCCTCTTGTCGTAAATATGATTAGGTCAGGTGAAGTGTCTGGTAATTTACAGGGCTCAATAGAATATGTAACTAGAATAATAGAGCAAAACCATAAATTAAGATCTCAGGTATTCGGAGCACTTATGTATCCAGCTTTTGTTGTAGTTATATCTATAGTACTAGGATTTGTGGTTGTTACCTGGATTTTGCCAAAACTTACAATGGTTATACGTGATATGGATATAGAAATACCATGGTATACAAAGTTTATGATTGCTCTTGGTGATTTTATGCAGGTTTATTGGTGGGTTGTTATTGTTGCTTTCGCTGCTTTCGCTGCTTCTATAGTATATTACTTTAGAACAGATGATGGAAAAATAGACTTAGATCATATAAAGTTAAAGCTTCCTATCTTAGGAACATTGTTTAAATATGTTTATATCACTAGATTTTCTGAAAACTTATCAATTCTTATCATAGGTGGAATACCTATAGTACAAGCACTGAATATTATAGCTGATGTTGTAGATAATGATGTCTATAGTAGAATAATAAATGAAGCTGCAAACGATGTTAGAGTTGGTGGAGAGATAAGTTCCACATTCTTTAAGTATGAAGCTATTCCTCCAATGGTTGCTAGAATGCTTAGAGTTGGAGAGGAGACTGGTAGGATAAGTAGTATTTTGGAGGATATTGCAAAATTTTATCGTTCAGAAGTAGATCAAATTACAAAAAATATTTCTTCTTTAGTAGAGCCTATTCTTATCGTAATATTAGGTATTGGTGTAGGAACACTTGTTATTTCAGTATTACTTCCAATATATAATATAGCGGGACAAATTTAAGAACTTAGCTAAAATTTCTTAATTGCTGAAAATTTACCTATTTTTATGACAAATTATTCAAATTTCGTAAAAATATCTCGATATTCTTCCTCAATTTTCATAATTTGTATCTAAAAATATGAAAATTTCGTAAAAATCAATATATTTTAGACAGGTTCTAAGATAGTTTCTTACTTACTTTTTCAGTTTTAATAGAAGTCAATCTATAAAAATTAAATAAAAATACTGTATATAGTATTAGTAGTATTATTTTAGTAAATTATAGGAATACGAGTTTGTATGATATTTTCACAGATATACTTTTGTCAGTTGATTACTCGTTTGAAAAGTGTAGTTACTCTGTAAGTAATTCAAATATTACACAAAAAGTAAAAATTTAATAATAAAGAAATTCTAAAAGGTGAGATCTCTATCCAAAAATCACTCATGACATTTCTATTTGTGATTGACATTATTCAAATAGATGTTTACAATATATTTTTTTTATTTTATACTAAAAGTTAGTTATATATATAAAAATTTTATTATGAATCTTAGAAAATTTAAAAAAGGTAGGTCAATTTTTGGTTTTATTGTAGGATTATTTATTACTTCCATTTTTGCAATAACTTTTGGTTTTGTGGGAGGCTTTGTGGCTGTTAAATTTTTTCCAAATAAAATTATTCAAATTAGTAAAGACTCAAATTCACTGGAAATGGTAGAGGAAGTTAATTCTAAAATTCAGTATTCTTCAAAAGAAGAAGAGGTTGTTAGAGTTGTGGAAAAAGCATCGCCAGCTGTCGTAAGTATCGTGGTAACAAAGGATATTCCATTATTTAGGTCAAATGGAGGTTTTCCATTTGATCCATTTGGATTTTTTAACAGTCCATTTGGAGGATTTGAAAATAGAATTCCAAGAGGACAACAAGAGGAGCTTAAATATGAAAAGAGAAAGGTTGGTGGTGGAACAGGATTTTTTGTTTCTGAAGATGGTTTAATTGTTACGAATAAGCATGTAGTAGAGGATATAGATGCTGAATATACTGTCCTCTTAGGAGATGAAGAAGAGTATTCTGTGGATATAATTGCTCGTCATCCTGTATTTGATATTGCAATTTTAAAAGTCGTAACACAAGAGGATAAGAAATTTCCAGTTCTCACATTGGGAAGTTCCGATGATATAAGGGTTGGACAATATGCACTTGCGATAGGAAATTCTCTTGGTGAGTTTAGTAATAGTGTTAGTTTAGGTATTATATCAGGATTGAGTCGAAATTTGAGAGCGAGTGATGGACGAGGAAATTCAGAATCATTGAATGATATAATTCAAACTGATGCAGCAATTAATCCAGGTAATTCAGGAGGTCCTCTCTTGGATATAAATGGAAATGTAATAGGAGTTAATGTAGCTGTAGCTCGGGGAGCAGAAAACGTGGGATTTGCGTTGCCTATAAATCAAGTAAAAAAGATAGTAGAGCAAGTAAAAGAAAAGGGTGAAATTACGGTTGCATTTTTGGGAATCAGATATGTTCTTATAAATAAAGAAATTCAAGAGAAAAATAGACTTACTTATGATTATGGAGCATTGGTTTCTAGAGGTGAAACTAGAACTGATTTGGCTGTATTGCCAGGTTCTCCAGCAGATAAAGTAGGTATTATAGAAAATGATATAATACTTGAGATAAATGGAGAGAAAGTAACAGAGAAAAATGATATTCGTATGATTTTGTCTAAGTACTCAGTGGGAGATAAGGTAAAAATTAAAGTTTTGAGCAAAGGTAATGAGAAGGAAATAGAAATAACACTTGAATCAAGATAAATATGAAAAAAATATGCTCAGAATGTAAAAGTGAAATTTCAAAAGATGCTAATGTATGTCCAGAATGTTCTATTCGTATAGAAGGTGTAGAATGTGCCAAATGTAAATCAATGTGTAAGGTTGGCGCTAAAATATGTAAATGGTGTTTAAATTCTTTGGAGATAAATAAAAATAAATTTGTAAATTTCGAGTCTTTTGCAGTAAAGTCTGAGTTAGTGCCAACATTATTATTTTCAGGTACATTTTTATCTCAATATGCTACATTTAATCAAGAAAAAATTGTAATTGTAACTCCATATTCATTTGGATTATCATCTAGAACTGAAGAGGTTTTGTGGAATAAGGTAACAGGTTTTCAGTACCATGAAGGAATTTTTTGGGATTCTGTAACAATAGAAACAAAAGGACAAACTACAAATCAAATAAATTTTTTGAGCAAAATAAATGCTAAAAAAATAGTTGATTTACTCAGAAAGTTACAGACTTAATAAGTTTGTGGTTGTATAGCTTGGATTTATTAAGTAATACTTATTTTATAAATATGAATTTGAAAAGAAAAAATGTTTTAGGAATAGATATAGGGATATCTTCGTGTGGATGGGGAATTTTGGATGTTAATACAGGAGAAATTATTTCGGCTGGTGTTAGATTATTCGGAGAAGGTACATCTGAATTAAATGAAAAACGTAGAGGTTATAGGGGTGGGAGAAGACTTTTGCGACGTAGAAAACATAGACTTGAGAGATTAGAGAGGTTTTTGGTGAATGAAGATATTATTTCAAAAGAAGATATTACAAAAAACCTTGAGAAATTATCACATATAAATCCATATGAAATTAGAGTAAAAGGAGTTAAAGAAAAATTATCAAAAAAAGAACTATTTATAGCTCTCAAAAATATAGCAAGGCATAGAGGAAGTGACAATATAAAGATCATAGAAGATGAGAAATCTGAAGAAGGAAAGGAACAGAAAGGAACTAAAGATATTTTGAAAAAAAATAGTAAATTATTGGAGGGAAAATTTGTTTGTGAGTTACAATTAGATAGATTTAATGATAAAACAAAAACAGTTAGAGGAATTGATAATAAATTCGAAACATCTGATTATATCAAAGAACTAAAGCAAATACTTTCATTTTATAATTTAACAGAACAACAAGAAGAAAAAATTTGTGAAATTGTAGAAAATAGAAGAGCGTACTATGATGGTCCAGGTTCAGAAACTTCTCCAACTCCTTATGGACAATGGTTTTATGATGAAAATGGTAAATTGGTACATGTGGGAATGATAGAAAAAATGAGAGGAAAATGTTCTATTTATCCAGATGAATACAGAGCTCCAAAAATGAGTTATACGGCACATTTATTTAATTTATTGAATGAGTTAAATAATCTAAGATATGGAGATAATCAAAAAATTACGTCAAAACAAAAAAAGAAAATTTTAGAGGAAAATATACATAAAAAGGATTCAATAACACCAATACAGTTAGCAAAATTTATAGGTTTGAGCGTGGAAGAAATAAAAGGATTTCCTATAAAAAAAGATGAAAAACCATTTTTGAGTGCATTTGATGGGGTAAAGAAAATAAGAAAAGCACTGGAAGGTAGCAAAAACTTAAATGAGATATTGGAAAACAAAGGTTTATTGGATAAAATAGCACAAATTCTTACAGATCATAAAAGTCTAGAAAAGAGAGTGGAATTATTCAAAAAAGATAATCTAAAAGAAGATGATATAAATAAAATTGCAGAAATAGGTGGTTTTAGTGGATATCACTCTCTATCACTCAAGGCAATGCGTGAAATGTTAGATGATTTGCAAAATACATCAGATAATCAGATGCAAATTATATGGAAAAGTGGTATGGGTAAAGATAGTGCAGAAAAGTTGGAAGGATTAAAAAATATACCTTTTAGTGAGGATAAAGTCTTTTCGCCTGTAGCAATAAGAGCTGAAAGGGAAGCTATAAAAGTAATAAATGCAGTTAGAAAAAAATACGGAGAAATGGATTCTATAGTAATAGAAATGCCAAGAGATAAAAATAGCAAAGATGAACAAAAAAGAATAAGAGAAAGTCAAAAAAAATATTCACAAGAAATCAAAAAAACAGAGGAAATTTTGAGCAAAGAAGGGGAGAGTGTTAGAAGTATACCAGGAAAAACAAAACTAAAAATTCGTTTATACAATGAGCAAAATTGTAAATGTGCTTATTCTGGAGAAAGTATAGACTTATCGGAATTAATAAATGATGAGACCGCTTATGAAATAGATCATATAATCCCGCTTTCAATTTCTTTTGATGATTCACTTGCAAATAAAGTTTTATGTAAGAGTTCTGAAAATCAAAAAAAAGGACAACAAACACCATGGGCATATTTTAAATCAGGAAGAGCAGGTAGGTCATATGAAGATTTCAAAAAACAAGTTTTGGCTACAAAATTTAAAAGAAAAAAACGAGAATATCTTTTATTGGAGGAGGATGTGTCTAAGTACGAAAACCAAAAGAAATTTATAAATAGAAATTTAGTTGATACAAGATACGCATCTCGTGCACTTTTAAATATGGTGCAAAATTATATGAGAGCAAATAATATAGATACAAAAGTTCATACAATAAGAGGTAGTGTAACCTCAGGATTTCGAAAGAGAGCTGGTATCAAAAAAGATAGAGATGAAGATTATTCTCATCACGCTATAGACGCACTCATTGTTGCAGGTATCAAAAAAATGAAATTTATGGATAACGCACTACTTCGCAGTGTAGTAAGTGAGAGTCAAAGTGATGGAGAGAAAGTTTTGATAGATACAACAACAGGGGAAATTTTAACACAGAAAGATATAAACTATTTTGATGAAAGTTATATCAGATTCATCAAAAATTTAGATGATGATATAAAAAATAAGATTAAATATTCTCACAAAGTAGACAAGAAACCAAATAGAAAGATTTCCAATGAAACTATATACGGAATAAGAGAAATAGAAGGAGAAGAGATAATTATAGGAAAATATTCAAATATTTATGAAAATGATGGAGAAAAAGTTGCAAAATTATTTCGAGAATTAGATAAAAAAAGTGGTGAATTAAAGGCAAATAAACTACTTATGTACAAAAATGATTTAGTAACTTTTAACTTATTAAAAGACATTTGTGAATCATACAAATCTGAGAAAAACCCGTTTTCCGCTTATTTTATAGATAATGGTGATTATATAAGAAAATGTGACAAAAAAGATGGACCGATTATAAAATCTCTCAGATATCATGGGGACAAGTTAGGAACTCATCAAGATATAACTCATAAATATCAAAAAGGAAATAAAGTTGTAAAGTTATCAATAAATCCATATAGAGTAGATTTTTACAAGGATTTTGACAATAATTATAAATTTTTGAGAGTAATATATAGCGATATAAAAAGTACAAAAAATGGATATGACATAGATGAAAAAAAGTATAAAGCAGAAAAAGAAAGAAGGGGTATAGATGATAAGTATAAATTTCAGTTTTCTCTTTATAAAGGAGATATATTTGGATACATTCAAAAAGGAGAAGAGGAAAAAGAAGAAATATTTAAATATAATGGCACTAATTATAATAGTAATAAGATAGAATATAAACATATAGACAAAAAAATATTTACAAATGAACAAAGAACAGTTGAAAAGCGGGAAATGATAAGTATAGGTAAGAAAACTAAGCTTATTAGTAAGTATAGTAGTGATGTTTTGGGTAATATATTCAAAGTACAACAAAATGAAATTTGCAAAATGAAAATTGATATGATACAATGATAATGCGTCATTTGGACGTAAGTATTCGTGTAGTAGAA
>CAMZLB010000061.1 GCA_947311515.1 Candidatus Moraniibacteriota bacterium
ACCCCATCAGGGCAAAGCTCGGCAATTAATTCTTCGATTTTATTTAGTTTTTTGGTCATAATTTATTTATGATATGATAGCTTTTTAATATGTTGTTCAAAATCAGAATCTATTTTTTGAGTTTTATTGAATTCATCATATTCAGCAAAGGCTTTTTCTTTTGCTTTTTCTTGAGAAATTTTGCCTTTTCCTTCCAAAACTTCATACTCATTAAATTCCAAAAATTTATTTACGGACTCTGCCAAACTTTTCATACTAAAAGTTGTATGTTTTTTTATTAACCGCTCAATATAATCAAAATAACTGGATACAGTACTCTCTAATTCTTTTATTTCCGCTTCTTCTAAATAATTTTTGGCAATAATTGTGTCTGATTTTAAAATTCTACCTTTTGGAGCATTTTTCCAAGTCAATAACCCCATTTTTTCTTTTTTTGCATTTACTTTTTTATAAACAATCTCTGCTCCAGTTTGCCCTGCTATTGCAAAATGAAATTTATTTTGCACGCTTGCAAAAAAGTCTTTGGCAGTTTGAGAATTTTTATTATAATCAATCGCACATTCTGAAAAAATATCTGTAATTTGTAAGTAAATTCTTCGTTCACTAGTGCGAATTGATCGAACTCTTTCCAATAATTCCTGAAAATAATCCTTACCAAAATATCTACCATTTTTTAATTTCTCATCATTCATCGCAAAACCTTTGATGATATATTCTTTCAAGATTTTGCTTGCCCAGATGCGAAATTGTGTTGCTTGAAGAGAATTTACACGATAGCCCACTGATAAAATAGCGTCTAAACTATAAAATTTAACTAAATTTATCTGTGTTTTTCCTGCTATTGCACCATGCTGAGTGGATAGTTCCAAAATGGAACACACCACCTTCTCATCTAATTCACCTGTGTCAAAAATGTTATTTAAATGTTTTGTAATAGCTGGTCTTTGCACTCCAAACAATTCCGCCATTCTTTTTTGCGAAAGCCAAATATTTTCATTATGCAAAAAAGCCTCAACTTTTATATCTCCACTTGGTAATGTGTAGAGTAAAAACTCTGTTAACTCATCTTTGATTGTAATTTTTTTATTCATAATTATTTCTTACGCTTATCAGATTTCACCTTCCTCTCAACCTTTTTCTGCAAATCCTTCACTGTATTCAAATAATCTTTCTCAACCTCGCTCAGATTTTTTGTCTTGTATTTACGGTATTCTAAAGTAGATTTTTCTATAGCTTTTTTGTGGCTTATCTTGCCTGCACCGCTCAGAAGTTTCCTTTTTGTGGAATTCAAAATATTATCCAGCTCACGAATATAGTCCGCCATTTTCATTGGTTTTTGTTCTATGGCATTAATTTCCGCCAAATCAAAGTAAGCTGAGACAAGATTGTTTAGAACTTTGAGCTCACTTAATTCCAAAAAGTTTTTAGTAACCATTGCTTCAGCTTGAGTTGGTTGTTTACCTTTAAAATTTGTAAGTCCTGCAAATGGTTTATCTGAATTCACTCGTAAATAAATTATTTCTGCAGCCGTATGCCCATGAGCCGCAAAATGAAGTTTGTTTTGGACAATCTTAAAAAATTTCAAAGATTCGCTTGATTGAGGATTATAATCTATCGCAGTTGCATATAAATCCAATACCTGACGATAAAGTACTTTTTCACTACTACGAATATCTCTAATCTCATCAAGTAATTCTTTCCAATAATTTCCACCACCAAGATTTTTTAGTCGTTCGCTATCTATTGTAAAACCCTTAACAATGTATTCTCGTAATCGTGCCGTTGCCCACTTGCGAAAATGGGTACCTTGTAAGGATTTAACACGATAGCCAACAGAAATAATTACATCAAGATTATAATAATTAGTTGGCTTGGTAGAAAAATCGGAATTTCCGATTTTTCTCATAGAATCAGCTTTAATAAGCTCTTTTTCGCTATATATATTAAGAATATGCTCATTTATAGTTGAACGTCCTTTATCAAATAATTCAGCCATTTGTTCAATAGTAAGCCATACGGTCTCATTTTCTATTTGTACTTCAAGCTTAGGTATTCCATTATCACCTTCATAAATAATTATATTATTGTTTTGCTTATTTTTTGTCATATTTTTAATTATCATTTTCAATTTCAGCCACAATCTCATCAATCGCAGTCCTAAGTTCGCCTTGCTTTTTTACAATTCCCTCAATCTTTTTATTAAGCTCAATAATATTGATTACTTCCCTAGTGTCTTCTTGCTCTACATAACTTGAAACCGCAATGTTGTAATCATTTTGTGCAATTTCAGAATTATCTACAAGCCTTGCAAAATATTCTTCTTCATTACTACGAGCTACAAAAGTATCTAAAATCTTTTTTCGATTTGCCTCACTTAATTTATTTTTATTTCCACCTCTGACAAACTCAGCAGAAGCATCTATAAATAAAGTTTTATTATCATTTTTACTTTTTTTCAAAACAATGATGCAAGTTGCAATACTTGTACCAAAAAATAAATCAGGGGGTAATTGTATAACCGTATCTATATAATTATTCTCAACTAAATATTTTCTAATTTTTTGTTCTGCTCCACCACGATACAAAACTCCTGGAAATTCAACAATAGCTGCAGTACCACTCGTTGAAAGCCATGAAAGCATATGCATAGTAAAAGCAAGATCTGCTTTACTTTTTGGAGCCAATACACCAGCAGGAGAAAAACGAGGATCGTTTATTAAAATAGGATTTGTATTGCCTTCCCATTTTATAGAATATGGAGGATTTGAGACAATCGCGTCAAAAGGCTCGTCATCCCAATGTTTTGGGTCAATTAAAGTATCACCATGCGCAATATCAAATTCATCATAACCTACATCATGCAAAAACATATTAATACGACAAAGGTTATAAGTTGTTAAATTAATTTCTTGACCAAAAAAACCTCCAACATTCTCCTTTCCTAATACTTTTGCAAACTTTAAAAGTAAAGAACCAGAACCACAAGCAGGATCATATACTTTATTAACAGAAGTTCTGTTAACTGTCGTAATCTTAGCTAATAATTCACTAACTTCTTGAGGAGTATAGAACTCCCCACCTGATTTACCAGCATTACTAGCATACATTTTCATTAAATACTCATAAGCATCACCAAAAGCATCAATTGTATTATCCGTGTATTTACCAAGATTAAGCCCTCCAATAGATTCAAGTAATTTTGCTAGTTGTTTGTTTCGTTTTTCTACAGTATTCCCTAGTTTATTAGAATTAACATCCAAATCATCAAACAAACCCCTTAAGTCATCTTCACTTTCTGTTCCTTTGGCTGAGTTTTCTATGTTTTTAAAAATTCTAGCAAGATCTTCATTTAAATTAGGGTTATTTTGAGCATTTTTAGTAACATTTACAAAAAGTTCACTTGGCAAAATATGAAAACCCTTATCTTCAACTGCATTACTTCGACCAAATTCAGCATCTTCATCATTTATTTTTATATAGTCAAAATCATCGAGTCCAGCTTTTCTTTCTTCTTCATTTATATATTGCGTTAAGTTTTCGCTAATAAATCGATAAAAAAGCATACCTAAAACATACTGTTTAAAATCCCAACCATCCACACTTCCACGCAAATCGTTCGCAATTTGCCAAATAGCTCTATGCAATTCTGCTCTCTCCTGCTCCTTCGTTAAACTTTTTTTATCTTTAATCATAATATTTATATTAAAAAAATCTCATCCAGTAAAAACTGAACTTTACTATTCCTTTTTATAATTTTCACTATATAGCAATACTTCAATTGTAGCACTCTATACAAAAAAAACCAGTATTTAATACAAAAACCACCTTTTTGAAAGATGGTTTTATTGACTAGCAATGCTAGTGCAGAGTAGCTCCGAGAGAGGGATTCGAACCCACGACCAATTGGTTAACAGCCAACTGCTCTACCACTGAGCTATCTCGGAATAATTTAACTGCTTTTAAACAGTTACAAATATGATTATACTATCATTTTTTAAAAAAATCAAGTCCTCAACAAAAAGACTAAGATCTCTACATTAATAATTTAAAAAGGTATCATAGATACCTTTTTGATTGTATGAAATACTTATTTTATAATAAATTTTTCATTTGTTTTTTATACTCTTCCACACCGAGTTGATCAAAAGGATTAACTCCTATAGCATAAGCACTTAAAGCACAAGCCTTTTCAAAAAAATAGAAAAGCATACCTAAATAATAGGGATTATTTTCAGGAATTTTTATCATTATCTGTGGTACATCTCCTTTTTTGTGAGCTATATAAACCGCTTCTTGTGCGATTTCATTTAGATAGCTTAAAGATTTTCCAGATAAATTATTTAATTTATCATGATTATCTTTACTAAAAGGCACTTTTATATTTTGTGATACTTCTTCAAATTCTAATTCCGTCTTGAACAAAATCTTACTACCATCTTGAACATATTGTCCAAGTGAATGTAAATCAGTAGTAAATGTCATAGATGCAGGAAATAAACCCTTACCATCCTTACCTTCAGATTCTCCAAATAATTGCTTTAACCACTCAGAGAATTGTGTAAATCTAGGATTATAATTTGTAAATACCTCTGTATTGTAACCTTTTTCATACAAAGCAACTCTTGCTGAGGTATATCTATAGCAATCGTTATCATCACTTGAAAATATTTTCACAGCTTCTCTTGCACCTGACATCATTTGATTTATGTCAATACCTGAAACTGCTATTGGTAAAAGTCCAACTGATGTAAGCACACTATATCTACCACCGACATCATCAGGCACAATAAATGTTCTATACCCTTCTTTTTCTGACATTCTTTTCAAAGCTCCCTTTTCTTTATCTGTTGTTACTATTATTCTATCCTTTAATTCTAAAGTAGAATATTCATTTGATAACATTTCTTTAATAATACGAAATGCTATAGCTGGCTCTAGAGTTGTACCAGATTTAGATATCACATTAACATAAACACTTTTATCTTTTATGATATTCAAAATTTCTTCAAAATAGTCCGAATCTAAATTAATTCCTAAGAAATAAACTTTTACCTTACTTTTTGTTTGAAAAACTCCATTTTGAGACTCAATTGCACAGCGAGCACCTAAATATGAACCACCTATACCAATAACCAATAATACATCTGCTTTTTCTTTTATCTCATTAGCCACAGATATTATTTGATTAAATTCCTCTTTGTTATAATTAATAGGCAAGTTTAACCAACCTAAATATTCATTACCTTCACCAGAAGCATCTTCTAGTTTTTTTGCTGAATCTAAGACTCTACTGAAAGCTTCCTTAGACATCGGTAAACTACCTAAACCATTAAAACAACATTTTATTTTTTTCATAAAAAATCCCTTTTTTTAAAGTACAGTAAATCCAAAAAATTAACTGTACTCATATAATAACCTACTAAATAAAATATGTCTATACTTATTTTTAGAATTTTGTAAATATACCTTAATTGGAACTTTTGTAGACATTCTTGAATTATCTATGAAAACTATAAGTTGGAAAATCGTTATTACTATTTGGATTTATAAGACTATCTAGTTATTTGTAAATAATTTGATAAAAATTACAAGTTATAAAATATTTTACAACTATAATATAAATAAAAAATCATTCAAATTTGAATGATTTTTTATTCAAGAAACTACTAATAATCCCTTAGTTTTCTTACAGCATCATTTTTTCGAATTTTTTCTAATGCTTTAGCTTCAATTTGACGAATTCTCTCACGAGTCACTCCAAAATCACGTCCAACCTCTTCTAATGTATGAGTAACACCATCATCAAGACCAAATCTAATTCTAATGATTTTTTGTTCACGAGACGATAAATCTTCAAGTACATCTCTAACATGTTCTCTAAGTAAAATAAATGAAGCCTTTTTATTGGGCACCTCTGTAACTGTATCCTCAATAAAATCACCCAAAACGCTATCGTCATCACTCTCACCCACAGAAGTTTCCAGAGAAACAGTTTCCTGTGAAATTTTTTGGATATGTCTCACCTTATCAATCGGCAATTCCATCTCAACAGAAATCTCTTCTGCAAGAGGGTCTCGACCAAGCTCTTGAGAAAGTCTCCTGACTACTTGCATATACTTATTAATCGTCTCTACCATATGAACTGGTATTCTTATTGTACGAGATTGATCAGCAAGCGCCCTAGTTATAGCCTGTCTTATCCACCATGTTGCATAAGTAGAAAACTTAAATCCCTTTGTGTAGTCAAATTTCTCAACAGCTCTAAAAAGTCCAATATTACCTTCTTGGATTAAATCAAGAAGAGAGAGACTTGTAGACCTTCCTACATATTTTTTTGCAATTGATACTACAAGTCTCAAATTTGCCTCCGTAAGTTTCTTTTTTGCAGCCTCATCGCCTTCAGTTATAGCCTTTGCTATTTCAAACTCCTCTTTATTTTTAAGAAGTGGTGTATATCCTATTTCTCTAAGATATATTTGAACTAAATCACCTCCACTTCCAGTTTCTTCTTTAGCTCTTTCTACTAATAATACATCTTTATTTCTTCTAATCTTCCTTTTTTCTTTACCTTTATTATTTAATTTTTTCAATTTCTGGTCAGAAGCTATTATTTCTATATTGTATTTATCAAGGTTCTCATAAAATACCTCCAGATCCTCTAAATCCTGCTCAACATCTGGCATAACTTTCATTATCTCATCTTCTGTAACAAAACCTCTAAGTTTTCCCCTTTCTAAAAGAATATTAACCTTATTACTTGGATTGTTTTGTGTGTCTAAAATCTGAGTAGCTCCAATTTCATTTTCAACCTTTGTTTCTTTCATTACTTTATCTTCTTCTGCAACTTTAATTCTTCTTCCTGTAACCGCAGAAGTTCTTCTGATAATATTATCTTTTTCCACTTCAGCAACTACTTTTAATTTTTTTGTCATATCGACTTATTTAACTAATTATTTAATAACAATTGAAGTTCTTTCATGATTTCATCTTTTTTCTCATTGTCTCCTTCTACTTCTACCTGTTTTAATCGTTCGGTTATGTATTCTATTCTATTTTTTTTATAAATTTTCATTAAACGCTCCACATATTCACTCATACTTTTTTCTGGCAATATATTTCCATATGTTTTTTCATAATAACTTTTAAATTTAGCTGTGCTCTTATACAATTTTTCATATTCTGGATATTTTTCTATAAATTTCCCTATATCATAACCAACATCCTCCCCACTCTTAATAAGCTTTCTGATAATTTCATAACCTTCTACTTTAACTAACTTATCTGAATACTTACATAATTCCATCCAAGCCTTTGGAAAGGCACAAGCTGAAAGAAATATAGTGTTTATTAATTTACTATTTTCATTCACAGGCTTATATTTAACTTGAGTTACTTCTTTTTTTACAAATTTATTTTTTTCATCACTCACTCTTCTTTGAGAAATAGGATACGCTTTTACTTTAAGCAAGTCATTAAGCGCCTCATTTATAAGTGTTGTTGTAGTATTAAATACATTTGCACATCGTTTAATCCATGCTTCTTTTTCTATTTGGTGAGGCACAACGATAATAAGTTCCAAAATACTTTCTATAGCCTTTCTTTTTTCATGTGGTACATTTATATTAAATTCTTTTTTTGCAATATCTATAAAAAATTCAAGAGCTCCTTGTGAATTCTTTATAACTTCCTTAAGTCTTTTTGGATTTTTAGCTACTATATCAGCTGCATCCTTTCCGTCTTCTATTGAAATAAGTGATAACTGTACATCATTTGCAAGACACGCTATTGCACTTCTTCTAGCAGCTTTTTTTCCTGCTTCATCTGCATCAAAAAATAATATAAAGTTCTCTGATTTTGTTTTTAATATTTTTATATGTTCACTAGTAAGAGCTGTTCCAGAAACTGCTACTACATTTTCAATATTTGCTTGGTGTGATGCTATTACATCCACATTTCCTTCTACGATTATTACAGAGTCTTCTTTTTTTATTGATTGTTTTGCATGGTGAATTCCATATAAAATCTTGCTTTTATGATAAAGTGGTGATTCTGGCGTATTTATATATTTTGCCTGTGATTGTGTATCACTTGGCACAACTCTTGCAGTAAAACCAATAATTCTACCCAACACATCAGAAATTGGAAACATTATTCTATTTCTAAATCTATCATATTGACCACCATTATTCTTTGAAATACACATACCAACTTGAATCAATTCAGAAGGATTATATCCTTTTGATAAAAGAAATTTCTCCAAATTATTCCATCCATTAGGTGCAAAACCTATTTTAAATTTTTTAAGAACTTCTTCTGATAATCCCCTATTACTTAAATACTCTCTAACCTCTGTAGCTAGAGAATTTGACCATAGTTGCTTTTCATAAAAAGCTGTCGCATGGTTCATAATTTCATACAATATAGATTTTGTATCTTGTATTTCTTTTTGTTCTATTGTATAAACACTAAGCTCAATTCCAGCTCTATCAGCAAGAAACTTAAGAGCTTCTCTAAACTCTAAGCCATCTATTTCCATCACAAAACTTATAACATCTCCACCCGCTTCACATCCAAAACAATAATATGTCTGTCTATCAACATTAACCACGAATGATGGCGTTCTCTCCTCATGAAAAGGACACTTAGCTTTAAAATATGAACCTGCATTATTTAATTTTACATAATCACCAATAACATCTACGATATTTAATCTTTCCTTTACTCTAGAAACATCACTACTCATATTTTTTTAAAATAAAAATAAAATAAAAAATCCATTAAAACAATTCACAAAAAAAGACTCCTATACTTATTAATACTAACAAAAGTACTTAAATATTTCATTTCTTTCTTTTTTTTGTAAGTTGTTTCTCCCAATAATACGTCACAATATAAACGGAACAAAGTGCTGGCAATATAGCAGTCATTGAAACTTCTTTGAGCACATAACTATATATCAATAAAAAAAATAAAAATATATTAATTACAGATATAATAACATTAAATTGTTTTTTTTTAATCATAACAGTCCTTTTTACATTATAAATCCAATCTTACAAATAAAAAACGAGTACAACTCGTATTTTTCTTGTCGGGGTACAGGGATTTGAACCCTAACTAAAACGTCCCAAACGTCTCGTGCTACCGTTACACTATACCCCGATTCTCATCTTTACTTCTATGAAACTATATTACTACACAATCTAAAAAAAATCAAATATTTAAAATTTTAAGCAACTTACTAATACAATATTTGCGACTACTAAAGTCTCTTACTAGAATTTTACAAAAAAATCTATTTTTCAATTCCAAACAGTGCCCAACTTCTTCCTTTAGGTAAGCTACCTTTCTTGCTGACAGTACTAAATTTTTATTTTAAAACTTTTTCTATGATGTAATAGGTAATCCCAATTGAGATACATTACCACATTTAGTTCTCTGATAATATACTAATATTAAATTGCTACATCATAAATTTGACAAATCATCAGATACATTAACATAATAACTCTTTCATAACTGATTTTATATTTTTGTATTTGATTAGTTTTGCAGATTATTCTTAAATTCATAATTCAAATCAATAAACTTGAAAGAGTATAATTTCTATTAACAATAAACAAAAATAATTCACATATTGACAATTATTTTAATTAGATTATAATGATATTAAGTGAGTTATTGAATGATTATTAAGAAGCGGGTATAGTATAATGGCTCATTACTCCAGCCTTCCAAGCTGATTATGCGGGTTCGATTCCCGCTACCCGCTCACTATACCAAAAACAGCTCTATCTTGGGCTGTTTTTGCTTTATTAAAGCAAAAATTAGCTAGTTCGACAATAGGTGATAGATCCTCAAGTTTCTTTTTACCTTTCGAAATAGATTTTAGTGCAGGATATACATGAATGCTAAATTTTATCCCTTAAAGCCTGTCTAAATCACCATTGAATATATTAAATGGAATCACTAATAAGACAGACTATTCATAGCATTTAGTTAGGTAAACACATTTATTACACATTGATTTTATCATAAATTTAACTTTTAAGACTGGTTTATAAATATGTTCAATAAGTATTACATTTTTAATTCAGTTGGCTTTATGTTGCAGTTTATTTTTTTATAATCTTTTATTAGTTGGGAAATATGCTTTTTTATTTTATTTAAAGTGATAATTTTTTCTTCAATATCTTCCAAGTTATTTTCAAGGTAAGGTACTAAAGATTTATGTTTACATTTTGATGTATTTAATTGTATTGCAATCTCTTTTATTTCATTTAGAGAAAATCCAATTTTTTTTGCTTTCTTAATAAATAAGATAGCATCCACGTCAGCATTGGAATAAATTTTATAATTATTTATATTATTTATAGTAGGTGTCACTAAACCAAGGTCGTTATAGTGACGAAGAGCATCCTTGGTTATGTTTGTTTTTTTTAGTAAATCTTTTGTATACATAAATACTTGACAGTGGGGTTAACCCCATGGTTTATAATAAAGTTAGTTTAACATAATTATAACTAATATGATAGCAAAAAAAAATAAATTACAAAGAAAAATATTTTATATCAGTGGTATGCATTGCACTTCTTGTAAAGGAATCATAAAGGATCGCATTCAAGAACAAGAAGACGTACAAAGCGTAGAGGTTGATTTGAAAAATGAAACAGTTGAAGTTGCGTTTAAAGGAAAAAAATTAGAAGCAGAAAAAATTACAAAAAAGTTTGAAGATGTGGGGTATCTTTTCTCAGATCAACCTTTTAAGAAAAAAATATATAAAAAGGTTCTCTTAGTCTTATTTGTAGCCTTAATAGTAAGTTTTTTATTGGTACAAAGTGAAAAATTTATGTTATTTAGTGAAACACGTATTGATGAAAATTCATCAATAATAGCATTTATTATTCTTGGCGTAGTGGCTAGTTTGTCTAGTTGTATAGCATTGGTTGGAGGCATCTTATTATCTATGACAAGAAATTGGACAAAGACAATAAGTAAAGGTAAGGAAGTTCCACTTTCAAAAAAAATGGAACCTCATATGAAATTTCACATTGGAAGGTTAGGAGCTTATTTTATAGGCGGTGGAATTTTGGGATCTATTGGAAATCTTACAACATTTGATAATCCAAGTGTATATGCAGTACTTACTGTTATTGTTGCAATTATAATGTTATTAATAGGGTTACAAATGTTAGGTGTAAGATGGGTTTTAAGAATGTATGTGTTTATATATACTAATACACTAAAAAAAATTCACATTAATGACAATATAAAAAATAAGTCACCCTTTATTACAGGTGCTGCAACATTTTTTATTCCTTGTGGATTTACTTTAATTGCCCAAGGCGTAGCATTAACATCGGGCAACTTCATATCAGGAGCAGTGATTATGACAGCATTTGCAATTGGAACATTACCAATATTACTAGGTGTAAGTTTAGGCGGTGCTACTATTATTGGCAAAAAGGGATTTGAAGTAATTTTTAATACTATAATAGGGACAATTATAATAATATTTGCAATTTATATATTAAATGGTCAATTCAATGTTTTGGGACTACCTAGTTTAAATGACATTAGTTTTAAAAAAACAGGTACTATCGAACAAATTAAAGATAATAAAACTAGCAAAAAGAATACTCAAGAATTAAACATTGTAGCAGATGGTTTTAAATATGTGGTTGTGGGATCAAAAACACTGAGAGCAGGTGTGCCAACAACTATTATTGTGGATAATCAAGGCATCGCTGGATGCGGTGTTTTTATGGCAGCCAGAGGTTTATTTGAAGGTATACTTGAATTAAAGTTAGGTATAAATAAAAAAGAATTTATACCCAAAGCAGGAACATATAAATTAACATGTACCATGGGAATGGTTGCGCCGGTTACAATTATTGTTAAATAATAAATTATGATTATACAAAAATATTATATTTCAGGAATGCATTGTGCTTCTTGTAAAGTAAGCATAGAAAATGAGTTAAGGAAAAATGAATCAATCAAGAAAGTTTCTGTGAACTATGGCACTGAAACAATGCAAGTCACATTTGATGAAAAAGAATTAAGTGACATTGATATTAAAAAATTAGTTAGAAGTATCGGTGATTATGATACGCACCCAGATAAGTCTAGTGGGCGAAGCGAACATAAGAAAGAGAAAAATGAAAACTTAAGGAATATGAAACGAGATTTAATATATGTAGCAATCGCTGCAATACCTTTTATCATAAGTATGGCACTTATGTTAATAAATGGAATATTTAATTTAAATATTTTGGAAAGTTTTTCAATAAAGTTGACTAGTGTAATGTTTTTTGGAATATCAGTTTTGAGCATTATTGAAATTATACTGGCTGGATTTGTTCTGTTTTTTGGTGGAAGATTATTTTTTATTAATGCATTCACAGCAATAAAAAAAGGTTCTAGTAATATGGATACGTTAGTAGTAATGGGTGCAACTACTGCTTGGATTTATTCTACGATTATTGCACTATTTTTTGCAGGCGGAAAACATGAGTTTAATATATTTTTTGAGGCATCTGTGTTTATTGTATTTTTCATTTCGATAGGTAGATATTTTGAAGAAAGAGCTAGGACAGCAACCCAAAAAAGCGTGGAAAGTTTATACGAAATACAATCAAAAGTAGCTGTTGTTTTACGTGATGCAAGAAAAATAGAGATTGCAATTGAGGCTGTTAAAGAGAAAGATCACATTGTAGTAATGCCAGGACAGAAAATTCCTGTTGATGGGATTATAATTGAAGGTAAAACAGCAATTGATGAGTCAATGATTTCTGGAGAAGCCTTTCCAGTAGATAAAAAAGAAGGTGATATTGTCATAGGCGGTACACTTAATACAACGGGTTATATTGTTTTTGAAGCAACCAAGGTTGGTAAGGATGCAATGCTTTCACAAATTATCAAAATGGTTGAAGAAGCTCAGGGGAGTAGTATACCAATCCAAAAACTAGCAGATAAAATTTCAAGTATTTTTGTACCAATTGTAATAGTTATTGCTATGAGTACATTTATTTTTTGGTATTTTATTGCTCCAAATACGAACTTGATAGAAGCTTCTCAGGCACTGCCATTTGCGGTATATGTAACAATTTCTATTTTGGTAATAGCATGTCCATGCGCACTTGGTCTTGCAATTCCAACGGCGATAGTTGTATCAATAGGACATGCAGCTAGAAAAGGAATTCTAATTAAACATGCACAAATTATTGAAAATACATTCAAAATTAAAAATATAGTTTTTGATAAAACGGGAACAATTACACAAGGAAAACCAGTCGTAATTGATGCTGTTTATTTTGAGGAAGAAGATAAATACGCCAATTATATATATGCCTTAGAAAGCAAAACGGAACATCCTATAGCAAAAGCAATAATTAATTTTTTGGATTCGGGTCATACTAATATAATTGAGAAAAAGATCGAAGAATTTTATAATTTAGAAGGCGTTGGAGTGAGTGGTGTTATCAACGGAGAAAAAATTATGATGGTAAAAATGAGTTCTATTAAAAAATATGCACAACCCACTTCAAAACAAAAAAATATTATGAATAATTTTCTCAATAAAAATTATTCAATATCAGCGTTTATCGTAAAGGATTCAATAAAAGCAATTTTTGCAGTGACAGACCCTATAAAAGAAACTAGTTACGAAGCAATACGTGCATTAAAAGAAAAAGGAATTAAAACCACAATGGTAACAGGTGATAATGAAAATATTGCACAATGGATTGCTTTGCATGTAGGGATAGATAATGTAATTAGTAATGCAATGCCACTAGATAAAGATATGATTGTACAAGAAATAAAGAATAATCTAAAAGAAGGTGAGTTGCTAGCGGTTGCAGGAGATGGAGTCAATGATGCACCAGCATTAGCAAGGGCAGATATTGGAATTGCGATGGGTACAGGTTCAGACGTTGCGATTGAATCAGGCGATATTATAATTGTAAAGGGATCATTACAAAAAATTATTGATACAATAAATTTATCTAAAAAAACAATGCGCATAATAAAACAAAATCTTTTTTGGGCATTTGGATATAATGTTCTAGCTATTCCAATTGCAATGGGGTTACTATATCCATTTTTTGGAATTATTTTGTCACCTACTATTGCAAGTACTGCAATGGCACTTAGCTCCATAAGTGTTATTTTAAATAGTTTGCGGTTGAGATAATGAATTTTATATTAAATAAAATTGAGTTTTTCTGTTAAGGAATGTCCATAAAAAAAGGTAGTGAAATAACTACTAGTACAAAAATCTCAAACGTCAACGCTTACTCAACTCATAACATATCAAAAACAGCCTCTAAGGTTATTTTTGATTAATGAGTTTTACTCAAAAGACTAGTTATACCATTTCTAAATAACTTTCACCTAATATCTCTTGAAAATTATACACTAGACTTGCTTTGACCTATTAAGGAGGCATAATTATTTAGAAATGGTATTAAACAGTTAAACAAAATCTTACATGCACTTATCCAAAATTATCTATATTTATCTGTTTTTTTTCAACTTTCAATTCTTCCAAAATTCCCTTCATGGCATTTACAAATCCTAAAGTCCCCACTATATAAAATTTAGCTTTTTTTAAATCAACTGCATTTTCAGACACTAATTGCTTACTAATGCGACCACGCACGCATTCACATGTACCATTTTCATGAGATAAAATACTTACAAATTTATAATCTTGTAAATTTACTTCTTTTTTTAATTCTTCTAGGCAAGCAGCTGATCTCAATGTTCTATTTGCATACAGTACCCTTACTGGATTTTTTGAAATTTTATTCTCCATAAACCTAATCATTGAAAGTGCAGGTGTCACTCCAACTCCAGCAATTAAAAATATCACTGGAGTAAATTCATTTTCTGGTAAAGTCATATGTCCTAACGGTCCTTTTATGATTACCTCCTCCCCTTCTTTAACTGCTTTTATACTTTTCTTGAATGCACTATCTGAATGCCTCATAATAAATGATAAGACATCTTCATGAGGAGAACTAGCGATAGAAAGAGAACGAAAAGATGGTCTATTATCTGAGAATTTTGGATTTATCACATCAAGTACAACAAACTGTCCAGCCTTAAAATCAAACTCTTTAGGTTTTTTAAAGTTATACTGCATAGTATTTTCTGCAATCTCTCGCATAGAAACTAATTTTATTTTTAATTCTTGCATCTTTTTTAAATTTACTACTAAATAAATAACTAATTCATAATAACATAACTTAAAATATTTAATGAGGAAATATGAAAAAATATGAAAAAAAAGACATTTACGTTTCTTGAAAATTATAGTATCATGAATTATGTAGTGAAATAATTAATAATATAAAACATTATGGGAAATCAATCGTTTTGGCTTGGTGCTATGAGTTCAGCAGCAATAATACTTTTTCTGATTCTTATAGGTTCTGTAACTGGAAAGTTCTCAATTAATAATACTGACACAAAAGAACCTGAAAAAGGGGAGTTGAGAGCAGAAGCAAAAAAAAGTAATATAGTTTTGAATAAACAACCAAAAGTAGAGAAAAAGAATAGAAATATAAAGGGTGCTAGAAATGCAAAAGTTACCATTGTAGAATATGCTAGCTTTTCATGTGGATTTTGTAACAAAGTTCGCTCAACCATAGATAAACTTTTGACAGAATATCCAAATGATATAGAGATTGATTTTCGTCAATTCGATAGAGGTGGCACTGACGCAACAAAAGCTCTCGCTGTTGAATGTGCAGCTGATCAAGGAAAATTCTGGGAAATGCATGATGCTATATTTGACAATCCTCAAGCTAGTACCTCTGAAATAGCTGAAGCATTGAAGCTCAATAAATCTAAATTCAGTAAATGCGAAGAATCTAAAAAATATACAGATAAAATTAAAACATCAACAAAGGAAGCTCAAGATAAAGGAATCAATGGAACACCTACATTCCTAATAAATGGAGAGAAACTTGTTGGAGCTCAACCGATAGAAAAATTTAAAGAGATTATAGAAAAGCATCTAAACTAGTACCAGATAATAAAAATAGCCCTGGATATTTCACAGGGCTTTTTATTTACAAAAACGATATATCATGCTAAAGTTGTAATAAAGAAGACTGTATACATTTTTTTGATAGGTTAATATTATATCTCATACTAAACCTAATTTAATTTTTAAAATGGAGATATGTAAAATATTATGGCTGAATTCATTTTAAATAATCAATTAAATTTTTTAGTTATTGGAACAGTGTCTTTTTTTTTGTCTAGTATCTCTCTTATAATAATAGCTATTTTATGGAAAAAAAATTCATCTCTTCAAAAAACCTTAGATATACTAACCTTAGGTAAAGAAGGAGCTAGTTTAGAAGAAACTATTATAAATTTAATAAAAGAAGTCAATTCTTTAGATGAAGAAGTGCAAGAATTGTTTACAATTTCAAATAAAATTCATACATTATCAACTAAAGGTCTTCATAAAGTGGAAATGATTAGATTTAATCCATTCAAAGACTTAAGCGGAAATCAAAGTTTTTGTATAGCACTTTTAGATGGACACGATAATGGTATAATAATATCATCATTACACACACGAGAAGGTACTAGAGTTTATAGTAAAAAAATAAAAAAAGGAACTAGTACAAAACATAGACTTACAGCCGAAGAGGAAGAGGCTTTAAGTAATGCTATATCCCAAAAAATTAAAATCTAAAAAAACCTGTCTAAGAGTAATTCATAAAGATATAACCAATTTAAAAATCATGACAAATACACAAGAAAAAAACATAAAAATTCCAGAAATAATAAGTGTAAAAAAATTCTCTGAGATACTCAATTTGCCTGTGACAACAGTCATGGGAGAACTTATGAAAAATGGAATAATGGCGACAATCAATGAAGACATTGATTTTGAAACAGCAAGTATAATTGCTGAAGATCTTAATTACACTGTTTCGGAAGATTTAGAAATTGATGACAATGAAACTATTACTTTGGAAAAGTTATCTGAAATCTGTGCAAAAGAAAAAAGTGGTGACAAAAAATTAATGGAACGACCTCCAATAGTAACAATTCTTGGTCACGTTGATCATGGAAAAACAACATTACTTGATTCTATAAGAAAAACTCAAGTTGCTGCAGATGAAACAGGTGGAATAACTCAACACATAACCGCCTACCAAGCCCGTAAAAAAGGAAAGTTAATTACACTTATAGATACACCAGGTCATGAAGCATTTACTGCTATGCGTGAGCGAGGTGTCTCTATTGCTGATATAGCAATACTTGTCGTTGCTGCTGATGATGGTGTTCGACCTCAGACAAAAGAAGTTATTAAGTATCTTATAAAAAAGAATATTCCTACCATAGTTGCAATAAACAAAATTGACAAACCGAGTGCAAATGCTGATCGAGTTAAAAAGGAACTTTCTGATTATGATTTTCTAATCGAAGAATGGGGTGGAACTATTATGTGTAATGAAATAAGTGCAAAAAATAACATAGGTATTGGAAAATTATTGGAAAACATACTATTACTTGCTGAAGTAGAAGAATTTAAAGCTGATGTAAATCGTGACGGATTAGCTATTGTTTTAGAATCTCACAAAGATCCTCAAAAAGGACCTATAACTACCGCATTAGTAAAGACAGGGACATTGCAAGTTGGTCAAGATGTAACAGTAGGAGAAGTCTATGGCAGAATAAGACGAATCGAAGATTACAATGGGCGTAGCATCAAAAAAGCTCCACCGTCTATGCCAGTAACATTATTTGGTCTAAATTCCCCAGCAGAAACAAATGGAGTGATTCAAGTAACTAATGCAAAAAGAAGTGCTAGACTTAAGTCCAAAGAAGCAGCTGAAAGAATGATTGGTAATAAAAAAAATGTAAAAAGTATATCAGATAATGATACTATACCTAAATTAAATATAATTATAAAATCTGATGTTCAAGGTTCTATTGAAGCTCTTGAAAAATTATTATCCGACATACCTCAGAAAAAAATTGCAATAAATTTTGTTAATTCTGGAGTTGGTAATATCACAGAATCCGATGTAAAACTAGCAATAAATACAAACTCTTTAATTTACGGATTTAATGTTTCTACAAATGCCGTAGCTAGGAGACTTGCAACTGATGCAGTTGAAATCAAAAATTACAAAATAATATATGAAATAGTAGATGATATTACAAATAATCTAATTGACTTATTACCAGAAGAAATTGAACGAACTGATTTTGGAAATCTCGAAGTACTCGGAATATTTTTTACAGACAGGGACAAAATGATAGTTGGTGGAAAAGTTACCGATGGTAAAATTATTTCAAAAGATGCTAAAATTGATGTCTATCGAAGTGA
>CAMZLB010000062.1 GCA_947311515.1 Candidatus Moraniibacteriota bacterium
ATAGACAGCAGATTAGATCATCAAAAAGAAGTATTAAAATTAAAAGGAAAATACAAGAAAAAGAATAGTTCTTTTCTTTTAAGTACTATTCCTACTAAAACTAGTGCTGAATTTGATAAATTTGAAATTGGTAATGTTCAATAGATTTTGTAGAAAGTTGTGGTGTTAGTGTAGCTGAAGAGTATGCCAATAACCTTTCTATTGTTGATATAGTGTCATCTTGGTGGGAAGTACGCTGTTATAGGTAAAGGGCAAAGAAGAACTTTAAAAGGTATAGACAGGTTAGAAAAAGAATGCCTTTTGATTGGATTGAGATGCATCCTGATAATGGACCTAATTTATTGAATTATTCTGTTTATGAGTACTCTAAAGAAAAAGATATTGCATTATCTAAATCTAGAGCATATCATAAAAATGATATGTTTTATTGAACAGAAAAATTCTACTCATATCAGACAGGTTATTGGATATTTGAGATATGACACTCAAAAAGAAATAGACATTTTAAATGATTTGTATGAGAATGAATTAAGTGATTACAAAAATTTTTTTCAACCCGTTACTAAATTAAAAGAAAAAGTAAGGATTGGAGGTAAAATTCATAGAGAATATGATACACCAAAAACTCCCTATCAAAGAATAATGAAACCAAATCAAATTGATGATAAAATTAAAGAAAAATTGAAGAAAAAATATGAGTTATTGAATCCAGCTGAACTTAAAAGAGAAATTGATAAAAAGTTAAAAAATTGTATAAGGTGTATAGTAAAAAGAAAGGTAAAAAGTATGTTAAAAGTTCTAATTCATTTAAAAAATTAAAACCTTCTATGGTGTCATTTTAAATGATAGAAAATTAACTATTTGGGTGTCATGATTATATGATTTGACACGGTCCTTATTTAAATTAGGAAATTTATATAATTAATGTACAATAAAAATAAAACATATTACTATTATTCAATGAATATCATATTCTTAAAAGTGAATAAGTTTGTGAGGCAATCTTTTTGGATGAGTTAAGAATAAATTAAAAAGTTATTGATTTTATTTGAATAATACTTACTTAAACATATATATGTAATTTATACAAATAGAGCGAGAAAGGTAGGTAGAGGAAGGAAAGAATATCTTCCAACTAATAAAGAGAAGTTAGTATATATTTTAATGTACCTAAGGGTATATTCAACCAAGGTATAGTAATAAATTGGTTTGGTTGAGATTGTTTAAATTATAGAATTACTGAATTAAACCATTAAATTAGGTTTTTGACAAATTTTGACAAATCAATTAAATTGAAATAGTATTAAGATATGTAATTGATGAAAATTTTGTAAAGTACAGAGCTTGCAGTTATGAATTTATAATAAAAAGTGATTACTTATGTTTATGTTTACAAAAAAATATTATTTAAATTTTTTCTATAAGAACTGGACTTTTGCTAAATAAAATAAAATATGATAAATAATATCACATTTATGGTGGTTTTTGCTGCTGTAGGTGCGGGTGTTTTACTTGGCTATGTAATAAGACAGAGAGTAGCAAAAAATCAAGCAAATACAGTAGAGGGTCAAGCCGAAAAGATACTATTGGATTCTAAAATAAAAGCACAAAGTATAGTGTTACAAGCTAAGGAGAAAGCAACAGAGGTTTTAAGTGAAGTGGAAAAGAATAGTAAGGAACAAAAGGAGGAAGTTAATAAAGAAAAAAAGAGACTAGAAAAGAGAGAAGAAATGATGGATAAACGTTTCGATGAATTAGAAAATGTTAAGAAAAAGTTAGAGGAAAAGGTAGAGAAAGTAAAAAAAGCTAGAAATGAAGTTGTGGGACTTCGAGAAAAACAATTAGAGAGATTAGAAAATATTGCAGATTTGACTAAGGAACAAGCTAAAAAGGCTTTGCTGCAACTAACCGAAGAACAATCAAGAGAGACTTTAGCTTCTAGAATGGCGACACTTCAAAGAATTAATGATGAAGAATTAGAAAAAGCTTCTAGAAATATAATGACTAGGGTTATACAGAGGTACTCACGTTCTCACGCTGCGGAAGTTATGACTAGCACATTAGTTATTCCTAATGAAGAAGTTAAGGGAAAAATTATTGGTAAAGAAGGTCGGAATATTCGTTCATTTGAGAAAAATACTGGTGTTGAATTGATTGTAGATGAAACACCAGAATCAATTGTTATTTCATCATTTGATCCAGTTCGAAGAGAGATTGCAAAAATTGCACTAGAGAAATTAATAGAAGATGGTAGAATTCATCCAGCAAAAATTGAAGAGATTGTTGTTTGGGCAGAAAAAGAAATTGATAATAGGATAATGGAGGCAGGAGAAGCTGCAGCTTATGAAATAGGTATTGTAGGACTTGATCCAAAACTTGTCTATGTTTTAGGAAGATTAAGATATAGAACTAGTTTTAAACAGAATGTTTTGTTACATTCATTGGAAGTTGCATATCTTTCAGGAGCTATTGCAGCGGAAGTAGGAGGGGATGTAAAAACTGCAAGAATGGCGGGATTATTTCATGATATTGGAAAAGCTATTGACCATGAGGTACAAGGAACACATGTGGAAATTGGCATGAAACTTCTTAAAAAGTTTGGAATAGATGAGAAAGTTATTATGGCAATGCGTTCACATCATGAAGAATATCCGTATGCTTCTTCTGAAGCATACATTGTCACTGCTGCTGATGCATTGTCAGCTTCTAGGCCAGGTGCTAGAAAAGATACGGTAGATAACTATATAAAAAGACTTGAAGAGTTGGAATCGCTTGTTAATAGTTTTGAAGAAGTAGATAAATCATATGCAATTCAAGCCGGTAGAGAAGTAAGAGTGTTTATAAATCCAGAAAAAACTGATGATTTAGGAGCTCATAAATTAGCTAGACGTATTGCAAAAAAGGTTGAGGAAGAACTAAAGTATCCAGGAGAGATTAAAATAAATGTTTTGCGGGAGTCTAGATCAATAGAATTTGCTAGATAATAAGTAGATTTTAAATTAAGTATCCTGTGGATAACTAGGTATTGCCTAATATGCGGTATTATGTGTACAATAGTATATGAAACAAGATTACTTGTTTAAAAATTAAATTAAAAATTCTTTGGCGATATCCAAGGAATCTATAAAACTAGAAAGGTAGGTGACATTTATGGCAAGAATAACAAAAGCTGATATTATATCGACAATTGCAGAAAAAACTGATACACAAAAGGTTGTAACAACAAGAGTAGTGGATGCGTTCATTGAAGAAGTAACTGCACAATTAGCACAAAAAAATGAGGTAGCGTTTACAGGCTTTGGAACTTTTTCAACTTCAGACAGAGCTGCACGTCAAGGTGTTAATCCAGCAACTGGAGAAAAAATTCAAATCGCTGCAACAACAGTACCAAAATTTAAAGCTGGTAAGGCATTAAAAGACGCTGTTAAAGCGTAATTTGTAAATGTCATGACAGTATCGAAGTTATAATATTAGGGGATATTTATACTAAGATACTGTCATGATGTAGTTTGTGTATAGATAATGTTTTATTTTGAATTGACAAGATTTGATTCAAAAGGTATTAAAATACATCAGTGTGAAAATTGGCGTGGACGCCTTATGAATTAGGTTAGGTTAGGTTAGGTTAGGTTAGGTTAGGTGTAGAAAATTTTAATTACATCGGGTGAGGTAGTTAATTTAATGCAAATTTATAAATTAAATTTTAATAGTTTGCATTCTACAAAGTGGAATAAAAAACTACTATCGGGTGAGAGTAGTTTTTTTGGTTAATATTATTATTTGGATATAAGTGGACAAAAAAATAATAGCAGGAGAACACTTAGAAATCATATAGGAACTTCTTCAAAATCTTTCACTTCAATTAAGACTCTTATTTTTTCTTAAATTCCTTAGTATTTCTACTAAAGAATTTAAAAATCCTAGTAATAAAATAAGGTATTGTACGGGTTATACAATGTAATAAATATATTTTAAAAACTTGTATTAATTTTAAGCTATAAGAATGAACATTATAATATTGTCTATAAAGGAAAAAAAAATTACATTAGAATTGTTTGTGGATAATCGTATGATTTATTTAGAGTCATGGTTGGATAATAATGATATATTAGAAATTTTTTTTGAAGAATTAGATAAACTTCTTAAATTGAATAATTTAAATATAAAAAATATTTCAAAATTTAAATTAAAAACAGAAAATCCATTTGGATATACAACAGTTAGAATTGCAGAAACTCTTATAAGCTCACTGAACTTTTCAGAAAAAGAGTTTTATATAAATACGAAAATATAATTATAATATTATGAATAAACCAAAAACAACGTTATTTATGTTAATGTCAGTAGACGGAAAAATTTCTACTGGAAATAAAAATGATAGAGATACTGATTTAGATTTTCATAGAATCTATGGAGTTTTGGAAGGCCTTAAGCAATATTATGATTTAGAGCAGCAAACAGATTTACATTCACTAAATACTGGAAGAGTTATGGCAAAAGTTGGAGTTAATGAAAAATTTAAAGATATGAGTTTTATGAATTTTATAATTTTTGATAACACTCATCTTAAAAAAACTGGTATAGAAAATTTAGTAAATAATTTAAAAAAATTGTATCTAATAACATCAAATAAAAATCATCCTGCGTTTACATGTAAAAATAAAGAAAATTTAGAAATAATTTATTATAAAAATAAAATAAATTTTGTGGATCTATTTAAAAATTTTAAAGAAAAATATAGTATAGAAAATATAACAATCCAATCAGGAGGAACTATGAATTCAATATTTCTGAGAGAGAAGTTAATTGATGAAGTTTCGATTGTAGTTGCACCGGTGTTAATTGGAGGTAAAGACACACATACTTTAATAGATGGAAGAACATTGGAAACAGATGAAGATTTGAAATATGTCAAAGCACTTGAATTGATTAATATGGATAAACTTAAAAATTCCTTCTTGCATTTAAAATATAAGATTATAAATGAAACAAAAATTAAAAATGATTGTTAAAAATGCAAAACTTCAAGATTTAAATTTTGTAGTTAATTTTTTTGATAAGTATTTGGATAAAAATAATCCAGCACTTTATTCGCGAGAATTTTTCTGTCCATCTGGGGTTAAAGCTGCTATAAGTAAGGATTTGGTGATTTTAATTTTAGATAATGATAATTTGGTAGCAGCTGTGAGACTATACCCAAGAAAGAGAGATAATATTGTTTCAGTTTATCAGTTTGCTATTAGTGAAAAATATAGAGGAAATAATTTATTGAAAAGTATGCTTAATTTTACAAAATACAAAACATTTGAATTTGTATGTCCTGCTGAAATCAAATTTAATGAATATTATGAAAAGCTTGGTGCTGAAATTATAAATAAAGATAAATTGAATTGTTGGAGATTAAATATTTAAGAGAGTTTGTAAAATTAAATTATTAGTAAAAATTAATAAAATATATTTCCCAAAGTCTCTATATTATAGGGTTTTTGTAAATTGTATTTTTTTTAAAAAAAGTGATTTCTGGAGTTTTGCAGACTCTCCTTAAATATCAGTGGAAACATGAAAAAGTTTAATACAAAGAGCTTAATAATATTATTTCTAAATAGCTCATATCCAATGTCTCTTGAAAATTCTGCATTATACTTGTTTCTAAAAGTTCAATAATGCTATGGTAGTACCTCACCTTTCTTAACGTTGTCTAGGTTAGAATTTTTACGACTTATTAGCATAGTTTATTGGAAATGGTATCATATATTGACAAAATTTTTATGTTTGTTATAATACCTATACCGTTGGTGTAGGTAACTAATCTAAAGATTTAATTTTAATGAATAATGATAAAAAGAAAATAATAATAGCACTAAAAAAAGCGCATACTAGTTTGGATAAAATAATTTTGAAAATCGAAAATGATGAGTCGCATTGTTTTGATGTTATCCAACAAAGTTTAAGTGTTATAGGTCTTATAAAAAACGCAAATAATCATATACTTGAAAAGCATATAGATAGTTATATAGAGTGCGTTGCAAATAAGGAAGAAGGTAAAGAAGGTCTCATAAAAATGAAAGATGAAATCATAAAAATAGTGCAAATTGCACAAAATAAGTAACTTATAATAATATATATAATATGATAAATAAAATTAAAGAAAAATTTAATCCACTATTATTTCTATCTTCCTTGGGGGCTGGAGGTTTGGCAGTATCTGGATTTATACTCATACAATATGGTGGATTTTTTCATGGAAAAGGATTGGCAGTGTTTGCTGATATAGAACAAACTCCTATGGTTTTGATATTGGAAACTATAATGATAATATTTTCATTGATTCATGTGTATTTAACAATAGCATTTTTCATAGGACAAGCAGCTTGGAAAAAAACAAATGCAGCTAAAGAATTTGAAAACAATCCACTTGTAAATTCAGGTTTAATGGCTCCATATGTATCAGTTTTTATGTCTATGAATGTTATAATTGCAGTTGTGAGATATTTTTCTGAATGGATGTCTAATAACTTTCAAGCTATAATGTTACCAGCGTTTATATTTTTTGTATTACTATGGGTTCTGGCGGTATACAAAGTACTTACTCTTTTGAAAATTGCATTTATAAAATCATTTGATGTAGAAAAAATTCATTTTGGATGGCTTTTGCAACCTTTTGCATTAGCTATGGCTACAGTCACAGGTTCAGGATTTGCGGCACTTGCAGAAAATAAAACTATCGGAGGATTTGCAGCATTTCTAACTCTTATATCTCTTACGATGGTAATTTTCCTGACATCGGTAAAGATTTTTTCAATTTTCAAAAAGCACTTAAGTAGAGATGCTATATTAGAAAATCATTTTATGCCAACATATTTAATTGTCGTACCTATAATTACATTGATAGGCATAGCTATATTTAGATTAGGTCATTACGCACAGCACGTATTTCACGCACCTATTCTCTTTGTGATAGCGAAAATTTTAATGATTATGTTGTACGCATTTGAAGTATGGTATTTTGTATTTGGTCTTATGATGCTAAAGAATTACTGGAAAGATTACTTAGTTGGAAAGTTTCATGTTTCTCAATGGGGGCTTATTTGTCCATTTGTAGCGCTTGGCGCATTGAGTGGTTTTATTTATAAGGCATTTTTCCAAAATGCAATATTCTTAGGAATTATATTTATACTTATATTAGGCACATCAGTATTTTATTTATTCTTACTAAAAAGACAGTTTAAATGTTTAAAGTCAGATATTAATAAAGTATGTGATGCGTAATAAGTATTAAAAAAGAATAGGAAAGTTATTAGATAGGTTTTTAGATAAATTAAATATTTTCTAACTTCTATTTAATAACTATTTCTAAATAAATATGTATATTATTTAAATAATTATATGAAAATATTATTATATTTACAAAAAAATTTAGTTTATGTATTACCTTTTGTAATAATTATTGGAATTTACGTTGGTAAAGACATGGATGTTTCTTTTTTAAAGACTATGATTTTACCATTTACCTTTTTGATGATTTATCCTCAAATGGTAAATTTAAATGTAAAAAAAATTTTTGAAAAACCAAATAATAAACTAAAATTAGCGTCTGTTTTGTTAAATTTTATATTAATACCATTAATAGCTTATATAATTGGAAAGATATTTTTTTCTAATTCACATTTAGATGCTGTTGGATTATTTTTGATTGCACTTTTGCCAACAGGTAGTATGACACTAGCTTTTACTGGTATGGTAAATGGAAATTTACCAGCTAGCATTAGGATTTCTATATTTAGCTTATTAACAGCTTCGTTTTTAGCTCCTTTATATTTATATCAATTTATGGGAGAAGTTATAGAAATAAATTTTCTATTAATAACAAAAAAGATATTATTGGTAATTATAATACCTTTAATTCTTGGAATTATTACAAGATTTTTCATTGTTATGAAGGTTGGAGAAGAAAGATATAAAAAAGAAATTAGTAAAAAAATAGGAACTTTTTCAGTTGTAGGTGTAATAGGAATGGTATTTTCTGTAATGGCAATGAAAGCAGGATTTATAGTGGATGATCCTATGAAAATATTATTATATGTAATTCCTTTATTGTTATTTTATGGATTTAATTATTCTATAAGTACAGTTATTGGGAAGATTTTCTTTAATAGAGAAGATGCACTAGCTTTAGTGTTTAGTACATCACTTAGACATTTAGCAATATCATTGGCAGTAGCAATTACTTCGTTTGGTGAGGTTGGTTTTCAAATGGCTATAATAATTTCTATAGCACTTGTATTTCAAATAAAATTAGGATCTATTTATGTAAAGTTTTCTAAAAAAATATTTAAAAATTAATTTTTTTGCATCACAAAAAGAAACACTACTTGTGGTGATTGACAAATCAAAACACTATATATAGGGTCTATTGTTAATATGTGGAAAACAATTTTTGAAAGTGTGTTATAATAATATTAAGTTAATAAAGAGAGATTATATCTGCTTACTGTTTTTTTTGACTTAAGAAAATAATAACTAAACGCTAAACATGAATATAAGGGAAATACAAAAGAGAGATGAAAGTGTTGTGCCTTTTGATAAGCAAAAAATCAAACAGGCTATAGAAAAAGCTGTGGCAGTAGCTAATGATGATAGTGATATAGATGTTTCAGGGTTAGTTAAGGAAATTTTGGAGAGAATTGATAAAGAATCCAAAGAAAATATCCCTCAAGTAGAATTTGTACAAGATATTGTAGAGAATGTTTTAATAGAAGGGGGTTATTCAGAAATAGCAAAGTCTTATATACTTTATAGACAAAAAAGAATTGAAGAAAGGTCGGATAAAAATGTAATGGTAACAGTTAGTGATACTATGGAAGAGTATCTTGATCAACTTGATTGGCGAGTAAATGAAAATGCAAATCAAGGATATTCTGTGGGTGGAATGATTTTAAATACTTCCGGTAAGGTAACTGCAAACTATTGGCTTTCTCATGTATATCCAAAGGCAGTTGGGGAAGCTCATAGAAATGCTGATTATCATATTCATGATCTTAGTATGTTTACAGGATACTGTGCTGGTTGGAGTCTTCGAGCTTTATTAGAAGAAGGATTTAATGGAGTAGATAATAAAATTGAGTCAGGTCCACCTAAGCATCTAAGTAGTGCAGTGGCACAGATGGTCAATTTTTTAGGAACATTGCAAAATGAATGGGCTGGAGCACAAGCATTTTCTAGTTTTGATACTTATCTTGCACCGTATGTGCGAAAAAAGAAAGAGGAAATTATAAGAGATCTTAAAGAATATTTTGATACTGATAATGAAGAAAGATTTGATGAATATGTAGATAAACAATTATATAAATATGTATTCCAAAACATGCAGTCATTTGTATTTAATTTAAACATCCCATCAAGATGGGGAACTCAGACTCCATTTACAAATATTACACTAGATTGGGAGTGTCCAAATGATATGAAAGACAAAAAGTTACTTTTAGGTGGAAAGCCTTTTAAATATACTTATGGTGAACTGCAAAAAGAGATGGATATCATAAATAAGGCTTTTATAGAGGTTATGGAGGCAGGAGATGTTAAAGGCAGAACATTTACATTTCCAATTCCAACGTATAATATTACAAAGGATTTTAAGTGGGATGATCCAAAAACAGAGGCTTTGTTTGAAATGACAGCAAAGTATGGAACTCCGTATTTTCAAAATTTTATAAATTCAGATTTAGATCCTGGAGATGTTCGTTCTATGTGCTGTAGGTTACAGCTTGACTTAAAGGAATTAAGAAAGCGAGGTGGGGGATTATTTGGATCTGCTGAAATGACAGGTTCGATAGGTGTAGTGACTATAAATGCAGCAAGACTTGGGTATGTGTACGCAGGAGATAAAAAGGCTTTTTATAAACAATTAGATTATTTGATGGAACTTGCGAAAACATCTTTAGAAATTAAGAGAAAAGTTGTTCAAAAATGGTTAGACAGGGGATTATTTCCATTTACAAAAAGATATTTAAATAATCTTAATAGTCATTTTTCTACAATTGGTATAAATGGTGTAAATGAATCCATTAGAAATTTTACAAAAGATGAGTATGGCATAACTTCTAAATCTGGGCAGGAATTTGGAATTGAAATGCTTGAGTATATGAGGGATAAGTTAGCAGAATTTCAGGAAGAAACTGGGAATTTGTATAACTTAGAAGCGACTCCAGGTGAGGGAACAACTTACAGATTTGCAAAAAAGGATAAGGAATTATATCCAGATATATTACAAGCAGGAACAGAAGAGGCTCCATTTTATACTAATTCATCCCAAATTCCAGTTGGGTATACAGATGATGTTTTTGAGGCATTGGAATTGCAAGATGAACTTCAAACTAAATATACAGGAGGTACAGTATTGCATTGTTATATGAATGAAAGGATTAGTTCTGCAAGGGCTTGTGCAAATCTAGTAAAAAAAATATTAACCAATTTTCATCTTCCTTATATAACGATTACACCAACATTTTCGATCTGCCCCAAACATGGATATTTATCAGGTGAGCATGAATATTGTCCAAGGTGCGATGATGAGATAGGATTAAAAAATATTAAAGAAGAGGTTAGTGAATTGCGAAAAAAACATACAAGTAAGACCCCAGAGAAATAATATAAGTTTAAATAATTAATAAATAACAATAAAATATGGATAATTCAAAAAGAACAAAATGCGAGGTATGGACTAGAGTGATGGGATTTCATCGTCCAGTAGAATTTTTTAATCATGGTAAGAAGTCAGAACATTATTCTCGTAAGCATTTCACACAATGTGTTGCATCAAATAGTTCATTTATAAATCAATATAAGTAAGAAAATGCTGTAAGGCATTTTCTTAGATATATAACGTATAGTAAAATTATATGAAAAATAATATTTTTTTGATATTATCGGTATTTATTATTTCTTTTTTTTTCAATACTACAGTGTATGCACATCCAGATTCACAAATAGAACAAAAAGCTTTGGAAATATCAAATAATGAAGAAAAATCATTTATAGAGAATTCAATTGATTTTATTTGTTTGGGCATAATACATATTTTAAATGGTTTTGATCATATATTGTTTGTTATTTCAATTGTTCTTATATTATTACCAATTAGAAAAATATTTTTAATGGTTAGTGCATTTACTTTAGCTCATTCATTTACATTCATATTAGCTGGTAGTAATATATTTATGATATCAGGAAAAATTGTAGAGCCAATAATTGCATTATCTATAATTTATATGAGTATTACAACAGTATTTTTGAAAAAAAATCCCTTTTTTCAAAAAATACACAATAGATTGTGGATTGTATTTGTATTTGGATTATTTCATGGTCTTGGATTTGCTGGAGTATTTTCTGAAATTATGATTCCACAAGATAAGGTCTTATCATCCCTTTTATTTTTTAATGTGGGAGTTGAATTTGGACAAATTCTTATATTACTTCCAACAATATTAATTTTAACCTTAATTAATAAAAATAAAAAAAACTATGAAACTTTTACAGAAATAATAGCTGGATTTATAATTGCAATTGCTATATTTTGGTTTTTACAGAGAATTTTTTAGTAGTAATTTTTTTAAAATAAAACATAAACTATGTTAATAAGCGGAATCCAAAAATTTACAATGCTGGATTTTCCAGAGCACACATCAGCTATAGTTTTTACACCTGGATGTAATATGCGTTGCGGTTATTGTCACAATAAAGAATTTGTATTACCAGAGGAGTTAAAAAAAATATCCAAAAGCTTTATATCTGAAGATGCTGTGTTTAACTTTTTAAAAGAGAGAAAAGGACTTTTGGATGGTTTAGTTATTTCAGGAGGAGAGCCAACTATTCAAAAAGATTTAAAAAATTTTATTATAAAGGTGAGAGAAATAGGCTTCAAGATTAAACTTGATACAAATGGTGCAAATTTTGATGTTTTAAAAGATTTAATTGATAGTAATTTGTTGGATTATGTTGCTATGGATGTAAAAACATCTTTTAGTGCATACAATGAACTAGTTGGAAATTATATAGATATTGAAAATATAAAATCTAGTATAGAGTTTTTAAAAAAAAATTATGTTGAATATGAATTTAGAACAACATTCTTAAAAGAAATTCACACAGAAAATATTATAGAGGAAATGAAGGAAATATTGAATGGAGGTAAAAGATATTTTTTACAGTCTTTTAGACCGGCGAATGTTTTGGATAGTAAATTTGTAAAATTTAGTCCATTTACAAAAGAAGAATTGCAAAACTTAAGAGGGGAATTTAGCAAAAGTATCCAAAGTGTAAATGTTAGATGATAAGTAAGATTTTCTCAATTTTGTCTTTGTTTTAAATATGTGTTTCATGTACAATATATATGTGAATTATATATAAATATTAGCGTATATTCGCATTTACGATAATTTGCAGTTTTTATCCTAAATATGCTTTGCATAAAAACGAGTTAGCTGAAATATTTTTTTGGGCTAAACGAAAGAATTTTAAATGTGTTTAAATAATAACTAAATATGCAAGTAAATAAAAGTTCAAGACATTCAAAAATCACAGGTAATTTCTCCGAAAACTTAATTTTATATTGGCTTTCTAAATATAATTTTGAATGTGCTAATGTTGATCATACTGGTATAGATATCATTGCAAAGAATCCACACACCAATGAACTAATGGGAATTTCTGTAAAAAGTAGAAGCAGAAAAGAAGGAACAGAAGGAACTTATTTGGGAATAAGTAATGATAATTTTAAAAAAGTTGAAAATGCATGTAAATCATTTAATTGTGTTCCTTATTTTGCATTAGTTGTTGATGAAGCAGATAAAATTTATTGCTTTATTTTATCTATGGAAAAATTATTAAAAATGTCTCCAAAAGGAAAAAGGGTGTGTGCTTGGAAAATGGGAAAAAAACACATTCAAAATTATTATAAAGATTCTGAAATTAAGATTTTTGAGTTTAATTATAAAACACATTCTTGGTGGTAACGCCCAAAAAAATACTCAAGGGGACGTTGCACTTTCGCCTTCGGCTCACCCTCTTAATCGCGATGTTAGCTGAAATATTTCTTTTCTGGGTTAACGCCCAATTGTTTTAAAAAATTTTCAAATTTCTTTTTCATTAATTATAAAGGGGTACAAGGTGTTTTCTCCGCTCCGAAAATGATATATAATTTAGGGGAAATTTAATACAATACAATTATGAACGAAAATAATGAATTACAGAATGGGACAACTATTGATCAGCAAATTCTTGTTGCTTTAAAAGAAAATCCTGGACTTAAAGCAAGGGAAATAGCTACACATCTTGATGTTGACAAGAAATTTATCAATAGCGCGTTGTACGGAAGTATTAAAGATAGATGTGCTCAAGATGAAAAATATTACTGGTACTTAAACAAAGATGCTCCAACTTCAGATAAAAACAAAAAAGTCTCTATTTCACAAACAGCATTGTCAAATCTTAGTCGTTATTATTTAGCATGTCTTGGTCAAGATGACGAAGGTGGAATTAGTGTTTTCGCCGATAGTAAATATGGCTTAGATTATGTTGGTTAGATTCTTTGTTAAATGCTAATAATGAGCACTTATTTGAAACTGATAGTATTCAAAATTTGTTTGGAAAAATAAGAAAAGATCGTGGGAGAATGGAAATGTATTTTGGATATCCAACCACATTAAAAAAAGTAAAATCAAAAAAGAGTAACTGGGAGGGATTTTTTGTAGAGCCAATACTTCTGTTTCCTGTAGAAATGGATAATAGAACACCAAAAATAAGTCCGGGTTTCCCAATTTTTAATCTCTCTGTTTTAAAACGTTTTACTAATGAAGAACATGAACAATTAATGGACGAGTTGGTACAACTTGAAGAAGAACTTAATCTAAATTCAGAAGATGAATTACCAGAATTGGACGATTTGGTACAAAAATTAAATAAGATACGTCCAGAATGGCCATGGAAAGAATCAATTATTCCAGACGAATTACAAACTACACCAGAGTTACGCAATTTACAGGAAGAAGGTATTTATAATAGAGCTGTTCTTATTATTAGTGAGCGCTCTCCATTTACACAAGGACTTGAAACAGAATTAAAGTCTTTATCAGAAATACAACCAGACACCTATGAAAATACCGCCCTCGGTCAATGGATAAGTGGTAATATTCACAAAAAAGAAAAAGAAGAAAGCGTACCCCTTTTAGAAGTCTTGCCACTAAATTCTGAGCAACGACAGGCAATTCAAAACTCTTTAGAAAATTCACTTACAATTATTACTGGACCACCTGGGACAGGCAAATCTCAAGTTGTAACAAATTTACTTATAAATGCTGCCTGGCAAGGAAAAAAAGTTTTATTTGCTAGCAAGAATAACAAAGCAGTAGATGTTGTCGAAATAAGAGTTAACAATTTGGGTAATCGTCCAATATTGCTTCGTATGGGTTCTGGACAATATCATGCGAAATTAGCAGAATATTTAATGGGCTTACTCACTTCTACATCATCAGAGTATGATCAAGAAGAATTTGAAATTGATAAACAACGTTATGAAAAATTGGAAGATAAATTTACACAACTAGCAAAAGAAGAACTTAAGTTGATCCGCCTTCGTAATGAAACAGATGAATTAGATCAAGTAGTAGACAAAATTCGCAAAGATATTTCACCGAAAGTATTTGATAAACTAAAAGATACTAGCTCAAAGAAATTTCAAGATACTGTTAATAATTTTAATAAAATATTAAAACGTGCAAATAAAGATGAGCAAGGTTTTTTTAGTAGTTTGTTGTGGAATTTTATTAAGCAAAAACGTTATGAAAAATTTCAAATGAAACTTAAAAATATTCAATCAATCGCCATAAATTTAGAAATTAATTTTCCTGCGAAAAATATAGGTGATGAGAATATTCAATATTGGTTAGATTTTTCTAAAACCCTCGATACATATTTGTATTTCATACAAACAATACAAGAATATATTTCATCATTTAAATTACTGCAAGATGCAAAACCACTGGAACAGATTTCAAAAGAAAAAATGGTTTTGATGAAAAATATGGCAAGTAATGCTGAAAATTTATGGAAAGGCTGGTTGCAGTTACAACCGGCTAGATTATCTGATGAAGACCGAAATTTATTGAGCAATTATAACGCTTTATTAAAAATGGTTATTGATGCTGGCAGTGATTTATATACAAAACTTGGTAAAAGAATTTATCGAGAATATTCAAATCTTTCAAAAAAAGTATCACATCTCTTGCCCGCTTGGGCTATCACTTCGTTGTCTGCACGTGGTAGAATTCCTTTTGATCCAGGATATTTTGATATTGTTATTTTTGATGAAGCAAGTCAGTGTGATATAGCGTCTGCACTTCCTCTTTTGTACAGAGCAAAACAAGCAGTAATTATTGGAGATCCGAAGCAATTAAGGCATATTAGCGGATTGCAGAAAGGACAAGATCAGAAACTCTTAGAAAAATATGACTTAATACCAAATTACGCAAAATGGGCGTATTCGTATAATTCACTATTTGATTTAGCTTCTGGACTTGTATCAAAAAATGACATTATAAATTTAAGAGATCATCATAGATCGCATTCGGATATTATTGAATTTTCAAATCAAGAATTTTATGAAGGTAGCTTGAGGGTAGCTACAAACTATGACAATCTAAATTTTATTGATTCTAAAAAAAATGGAATACGCTGGATTAATGTTGTTGGAAAAGTTAAAAAACCAACTGCTGGTGGGGCTATAAATGAAATAGAGGCAAAGGCAGTAGTTGATGAAATTAGTAAACTTGTTAACGAAAGAAACTACAAAGGATCAATCGGTGTTGTAACCCCGTTTAGGGCACAAGCTAATTTTATTCGAAAAATTATAACTGATAATAGTACATTACAAAGCAAATTGCTGAACCATGATTTTCTTGTGGATACTGTACATAAATTTCAAGGAGACGAAAGAGATGTGATGATTTTTTCTCCAGTGGTTTCTAAAAACATGCCAGCAGAAGCACTTGCTTTTATGAGGAATAATGGAAATCTCTTTAATGTCGCAATTACACGAGCACGAGCCATGTTATTGGTTGTTGGTGATCAAGACTCTACTATTAAATGTAAAGTTTCATATTTAGAAAATTTTGCTAGATACACACAACAATTAGAAAATACCACTAAAGAAAAAATAGATTATTCTGTTCAAGATTTAGGTGAAGAATACCCGACAGTAATACACCCCGAGCGAGTTTCAGATTGGGAACATGTTTTTTATAAAGCCCTGTACAAGGCAGGAATTAAAGCTATTCCACAATACCAAGTTGAAAAATATACGCTTGATTTAGCACTATTTAAAGGAGAACGAAGACTTGATATAGAAGTTGACGGAGAACGATATCATAGAAATTGGACTGGAGAACTTTGTAGACGTGATCAAATTAGAAATCAAAGATTATTTGAACTTGGTTGGGATGTAAAAAGATTTTGGGTTTATGAAATACGAGACGATATTGAAGGTTGTGTTGCAAAAATCAATCAATGGCTAAAATAATAAGAAGTTTGAGGGAGGGGGATTCACCCCTTTAATTTCCCTCTTTGCCTCCCTCAAGCAGAAGAAGAAATTTGAAATTTTTTTAAAATAAGTTTTCTTGAATTACGATAAAATAATTAAGTTAGGGAAATAAAAATTTCACATATCATTGACGTTGTGCGAGATAAATTGTTACCTTAGATTTTATTATAGAAACTTTTTTAGAAGGGAAGGCTAAGCGGATATTTTCTTTCGCTTTTCTACAAAAAATAAATACTTATAGAAATAAATTAAATAGGTAACCAATCATAATTATCCCCAAAGTTACTATACCGAAGAAAATAGCTAATAATTGCCATTTTAATACTTTTTTGAGAATTAAGGCTTCAGGTAATGATATGCCTACAATAGCCATCATTAAAGCCAAAGCAGTACCAATAGGGACGCCCTTACTAACCAAAGATTCCATAATAGGTATAACTCCACTGGCATTTGAATAAAGTGGAATAGCCAAAATAACTGCTAATGGAACACCAAGCCAACCTGCTTTCTGTAAATATTTTTCAAAAAAACCTTGCGGAATGAAGCCATGAATAAATGCTCCAAGTCCTACTCCAACTAAAACATAAAGAATAATTTTTTTTGTTATCCCTAATGCCTCTTTTGATACTATTTTAACAACTTTTGAAAAAGGGATTTTTTTAGAACTTGTATTATGCTTTTGACTTTTAACTTTCCAAACAAAATCTTCCACATATTTTTCTAAATGAAGTTTTCCAATAATAAAACCTCCAATCATTCCAATCAAAATTCCTGCTAAAACATAAAAAATGGTTATTTTTAAACCGAACATTCCAACGAATAAAGCTAAGGCAACTTCATTAATAAGCGGTGATGTTATCAAAAAGGCAAAAGTGACACCTAACGGAATTCTAGCCTCAATAAAACCAATAAATAGAGGAATAGAAGAACAAGAACAAAAAGGGGTTATTACTCCAAAGATTGTAGCTAAAAAATAATCTAATCCATAAAATTTATGCTTTATTAGAAAATCACGCAACTTTTCAATAGGTAAATAATATCTCAACAAACTCATAAAATGAGTAATAATCAAAATTAAAGCAATAATTTTAAAAGAATCGTAAAAAAAGAATTGCATCGAATCTGCTAAATGTGTGCCACTTTCTAATGCCAAAACATTAAAAGCGAGAAAATTTGCAAGCCATTCAAAAGGGTAGAAAATATCCATAAACTAAGGATTTAATTTTTCTAAAATAATATTTTTAATCTCATTTTCATCTGGTATTTTTCCAGAGGTTATAATTTGATTATTAATAGCAAAAACAGGACTACTCATTGCGCCTAATTCTACAATTTTTGTGATATCCGTGATGTATTTAACCTCTAAATCTGAGTCTATTTGTTCAGCAATTTCTGAAACTTTATTATAAAGCGTTTTACAACTTGGACACCCAGATCCAAGTACTTGAATATTTATTTTGTGCATAAGTTTATAGTTAAAAAAGTTTATTATGTTTGATATATATCTTTTATTTATTGAATAAAACACGTTTAATACTCTTTTCAAGATATCTTGTTCTTAAAGTCTCTGAATGATGAGAGATGAAACTTTGAGGTAATTCCAAAAATTAATAATTTTTTAAACTATTTTCATTAGAAATTGCTTTCAGAAATAAAACAGTTTCAGTGAGTTGTTTTGATTGGTTTTGCAAAAACATTTTATAATATCAATATATATTAGTATACTACCAAATATAAATAAAATTGCAAGTTTTTTAATAAGAAGTCTCAAAAATTCCAATTAAATACCAATACCTCTTGAAATTTTTGAAACAGAAAATTAAATTTTCTTTAAAAAAAACAAAAAAAGAAAAAGCATCTTACGCAATAAGAATAATGAAAAAAATGACTCGCTCCTTTCAGTCGTTCCGTTACACTTTCTCTACATAAATTCTACTCGGGTCGTATGACACAGTATATGTGGTTCACTCTTTCATTATTTTCTATGGTTTGTTTTGATCCACTTTGTTCCGTAAAATATCGTATATACCAAATGTTAGAATCTACAGTATATGTTTTATCTTGAAGAAATGTAAACAACACAGTGGATTCTTATATATTAAAAAATCAAATAATGATAAAATTCTTCAACGAAATAACAAGGAATGAAAATCATTAAAATATTCTTCTTATAGTTATGTAAAAGTTGAAATTAAAATAGTAAGAGGTTATTTAGAAATGCTATCAGATAACAGCTTTTGAAATTGTTTTTATGATAGTTAGTGATAATAAGATGAAAGCTAAACCTATTATAGTAGATACTAGTGCTTTTTTTGCAATTCCACTTGTATTAGTGTCTCCACTAGATGTCATATATATCAAGCCTGAAATAATGATTCCTAAAACTGCAAGTCCGCCTGCAAAACTAAGTAATGATAAAAGAGCATTTAAAACGATTTCACTAATTGTAGGAGCATCTGAAATAACTCCTGCATGTACAATATTCATAAAATTCACTTAAAATTGATAAACTGATGCATAGATTCATACAAATATTTAAATATTTTTATAAAAAAGTATTAGTTTTTATAAAAAATCTACCAACTTAGAACTTGTTAAAATATTTTAATTACTAAAAAGTTCTCTATTTTTTTAATAAATTATTCAAATTTCACCAAGATATATCGATATTCTATCTAAAATATAAAAATTTTGTAAAAATAATAGATTTTAAATAAATTGTTAGTTAGGGTCCACATTTAAATTCCCAACCAGTTATAATATTACCGTTTTTAGTAAAGATTAATCCTACACCTGCGTCACTTACAGCACTATCTTTCACCGCCATTGCAAGTAATAGGGAAGATATAGCAAGCCAAGCTACAAGTATTATTCCTGAACCGATGAGGACGGATTTTATGGCTGTTTTTGCCATACTTGTCATTGATTCATTACCTACTGATACAATATATATTATACCTGCTATAGCTATTATAACAACAGCTGTAATAAAAATCCAATTTCTAAGCTGAATCATTATATTATTCATAAGCACGAATAAATGACATATTGTACATCTTTCAGGATTACTAGTTGTTCCACATGGTACTAAACCAGCTGCATCTAATGACGTAGGAATTGAAGTAAAAAATAATGAAAATAGAATAACAAAGGAAAATAAAAACTTTTTATCAAACATAAATTATTTCATTAAATTATTAATACGCTGAACTGCTAAGTCTAAAATATCATCAATTGACGCTATTTCACCTGTATTTAATTGCGTTATCATATTAGCTAGTATTCTTTCTACTGCATCTGCGTTTGGATGATACCAATTTTTAGCAATTAAATTACCCATAGCAAAATGCTCTAATATAATATCTTCTTTCTGTTTTTTTATTAAATCAAGCCTAGCTGCTGGCTTATTTGTGACTTTAAGATACTCCTGTGTATAATCAATTTCTGATCGCATACTTCTTATTTTACCGTTTGTTGCATCTATAAGTTTTACACCATCTACAGTGGGGAAAGTAATTGCTCGTAGAAATTGCCATGCCTCATGAATTCTTATTTTATTTGTAATTTTTATAGCATTGTTATCAAGAACCTCTGGTATATCTTTATTTTTGGCTACTACAAACATCCAATAATTTGCATAATTTGCTTTATATATTCTATCTTTCCCTTCTTCCATCTGAGGAAGTGGTGCTATTGCAAAATTAAGCTTTTCATTTTTGCTCTTAATTTTTTCTATGTGCCAAGAATAATTAATCATCATTGCTGTCTTACCTTCTGCAAAAGCATCTAATGAATAATGCTGCTTATTGTTCCATGTATATAAATTAGTATTAGTAATTCTACCAAATTGCGTATAGTATTGAAGAGCTCTTTTGGCAGGATTATTCATTTTATCACCTAACTTAACTATACGGTCAAAACTAGCTATTCCATTAGAGGACATCTCAGCGCCTCCTTGCATCATAAGAACGGTCAATATATCTGCTGCTGAATTTACATTATTTGCTGTTCCAAGTGCTATTGCACTCTGAATTATTTGATTACTTTCATCATCATGTCTGGTAATAATTCTGACATCGTCACTAAGTTCTTTCCAGGTAGTTGGTGGTGAAATTATGCCAACTGAATTAAAAATATCTTTATTATAATAAAGTGCTAACGAATCTACTGAAAGTGGTGTGGCATAAATATTTGAACCATCTTTTGCATCATGAGAGACGACTTCCACAAAGTTTTCACTAAACTCTTTTTCTGTTATTATTTGCGGTGAAACAGCAATGATTTTATCTTTGAATTCTGGTAGCCATGTATTTTTTATCATAAAAATATCTGGACCACTATCTGCAGCTAATGCATTGATTAAGTCATCCTTATATTTTTCTAGTGTAAATTTTTTATATTCTATATTATCAATATGTTCATTTAAGTTTACATAGTCATTAAAGATAATATTGTAATCAGTATAATTATCAAATACTCCCCACACTTCCAAATCTAGTTTATATGGGTTAATTATGCCATTTTTTTTACCAAAGCTAAAAATTGCTATGATAAAAAAACAAATAATTACTCCAGCTATCATGGTTAGTTGTATTATTTTTTTTTGAGTCATGTCTTGTGTAAAATTATTATATTTTTGAATGAGTTTCTTTTTTATTTAGAGAAAGTAATTGCATAGTGTGCATTATCTACAAGTAATTGCTTATCTGTTATAAAACCTACATTATTTACCAAAGATATTAACTTTTCCTGTTTTATTCTATCCTTTATTTGCGGACCAATTAAAGCCTTATCAGTCCAACCAATCACAAGAAGTATTCCATTTTTATGAAGGATTCGGTGAGCTTCTTTAAGTATTATATCTTTATTTTTATTTTGTAATAAAATTTTTCTTATTACAACAAAAGAAATAGAATCGTCATCTAATTGACTTCCGCCTATTGATTCTAAATTAACTCTTTTTGTGATAATATTTGGAATATTATGAATATGAATTTGATTTATGACAGCTTCTAAAGCTGATTGCTGTATATCAAATGCATATATGATACCCTTAGTCAGTTCAGAAGCAGGGACAGTGAATATGCCTGGACCACATCCAAAATCTGCGACAGAATGATTACCACCAACTCCAGCAGAAGAAAGTATTTTTTTAGGATCTAATATTTGTGTGTATTCATTCATTTTTTTATGATTAGTCTCAAGATTATTCATATTATTTAAGTATAGTATCTATTAAGAAATGCATTGTTTCCATACTAGTAGATAAAAATAATTTATTATCTATAATTGCATAATCTATTGATTTATTGGTTCCATCTTTGAAATTAAAAAATCTTATAGCATGAGAGCTGTATCGACTATTTTCAAATCCAATATCAGATCGTGAAGGCAATGTTTCTATAAATAGAGGCTTTAAGCTATCTACTAATTTTGTTTCATAATCCTTAAGTTCCTTCTCTAAGATCATTTCATCCAATGAGTCAATGACTATACTAAACCGAGTAACTAATGTTGCTGGACTTCTGTATGCATATATTGTAAAATCATTACCTAGATTAGAAAATATCGTCTCTGATAATGTTAAATTAATCATTGTAGCAAAGGCTCTAAAAGAAAGATTTTTCTCGTCTTTTGTGGTAATAATAAATGGTATAAGATTAGAGTTATTTTCTTTTTCTAAAACTTTAGTTATTTCCTTTAAGCTCTGAGAAAAATCTGTAACTGCACTAGATACACTTTGAATTTTTATGTAATTAGGAGATATTAATGAATACGTACTAGATTCTTTATTGTCATTGGAATTATTTTTTATTCTGTTCTGAATATTAACTATGGGATTTTTTACAGGAATTTCAATTTCTATACCAATTTTCTCTAACAAATTAGTTATCATGTTGGATTTACCATTGAACCAAAACCAGCCTACAACGCCACCTAAAATAATTATAATTAAAAAAAATACAATGAATAGCTTTAGGAAATTAAATGAAGATTTTTTATTTGAATAATTTGTCTTATCATTATATTGTTTTTTATTTAAGTTCAAAGAAAAGGAGGGTGCTGATGTATCTGTAAGTTTTGATAAATTGCTCTTAGCTAAATTATCTTCATACTCTTTTTTTACATCATATAAAGGATCATATAAAGGTTTAACTGTATTTTTTTCTTGCAATTTCTCTCTCTTCTGCTCTAATTCAAATGTTGTGGTATCGATATCTTTAGGTGTGGTCTGTTTTAGATTGTCTATGCCAAACTTCATTTTTTGACTAGTGTCAATTTTATAATTATCTTCTATAATAGGTTCTCCAAAAAAAGATTCTTTTTTCTTATTTGAGTTTTGTGTTATGGTGTCCTGTTGCCTTAAGGTTATGTCCATCTTTGTTTCTTCGGCTAATCCTTTTTTTAAATTTATTTCTGATGCTATTTCATGTCTTTCTGTTTTTATAGCTTCTACATTTTCATATTTTTTAGACAATGAAGCTAGTTCTTTTTTTGTATTATTTTTTTTGAATGAGAATATGGATTTTTTATCATTTGTACTTTTTGTTAAAAATGGACTTAAGGTAGAATTTATGTTACTTTTCACGGCTTTCGATGGTTTTTTTAAAAACTTTTCATCTATATCATCTTGCATTGTATGAACAACAAAACTATCCGAAGTAAATCTCTTACTATGCGGATTTTCTATTTCTTTTTTATTTTTAAATCCCAACATAATTAAAAAGTTTTATATTTATATACAGAAGTTAAAATCATATTTAAATTATAGCACAAGTTAAAAAACATGCCTATTTTAAACTTTAGTTCAAGTAAAGGTGATAAAACTTCATAATTTAGTTTTATTTTTTACATTTAGAAAATGCAAAATCTCTATAAATATGAATTCATTTTTTAAATTTTATTATTTTCAGTTACTTTTGTAGTTTCTTCTCAAGTTAAAAATAGTTATATTATATAAAACATGAATAAAATATGTTCTTATAGTAGTATAGGTAATCAAGGGTATATTTAAAATTTTAGATATATTAGCTTAAATAGTAGATTCTAGATAGAGATAAATATTAAAACAAGAGACTTTTATTTGTGAAGTCTCTTGTTTTATCTTTTTGCTAACGATTAAGTCTAAAGACCTAATTCATCTTCCAAATCTTTTTGAATATCTTTGACTACTGTCTTGGACTGATCTTCTTTTTTTATAAGTGCTTTTCGTGATAAATTTATTCTTCCTTTGTTATCAATTTCTATTACCCTAACTTTCACAATATCTCCCTCTTTAATTACATCAGTAACTTTTTCCACTCTCCTATGTTCCAATTCCGAAATATGTACAAGTCCATCTTGACCAGGTAAAAGCTCCACAAATGCACCAAAATCCATAATCCTAACAACCCTTCCTTCATAGGTCTCCCCGACTTCCACTGTTTTTGTCAAGTTTATAATCCACTGCTGTGCTCTTTCTCCACCATCACCATCAGGTGCAGTTATAAATACACTTCCATCATCTTCTATATCAATTGACGCATTAGTTTCTTCTATGATCTTATTGATCGTTTCTCCACCCTTACCAATAACGTCTCTTATTTTTTCTGGATCAATTTTCATAGATATGATTCTTGGGGCATATTTAGATAATTCACTATTGACTTCTGGAATAGTTTTTAGCATCTCTCCTAATATATGTGCTCTACCAACATTGGCTTGTTTTATAGCAGATGTGAGCATCTCTATAGTAACACCATCCAGCTTAACATCCATTTGAAGAGCAGTTATGCCTTTTTCTGAACCAGCTACTTTTAAATCCATATCCCCATAATGATCTTCAGCTCCTTGAATATCTGACAGTATTTTAAATTCACTTTTATCTTTACTAGTAATCATACCCATGGCAATTCCACTAACTGGTCTAATAATTGGAACTCCTGCATGCATAAGAGATAAAGTTGAACCACAAACGCTAGCCATGGAGCTAGAGCCATTTGACTCCATAACTTCAGAGACTAATAATACAGTATATGGAAAATCTTCTCTAGTTGGTATAACTGGAACTAAAGCTTTTTCTGCTAGTGCTCCATGTCCTATTTCTCTACGTCCAGGACCTCTGTTTGGTCTAATCTCTCCTACGCAATATGCTGGAAAATTATAGTGATGTATATAATGCTTTTTTATATCAACTTCCATAGTATCAATAATTTGATGATCACCTGGAGCTCCCAGAGTTGTAACATTCAAAACTTGAGTTTCTCCTCTAGTGAATACACCACTTCCATGTGGTCGTTCCAAAACTCCAACTTCACAAGTAATTTGCCTAATTTCTGCAAGTTCGCGTTTATCTGGTCTTTTATCAAAACGCAAAATATTTTCATGAACTATATCATCAGCAACCTCATCAAATACTAATTCAAAAGCATCATTAAATAATTCTGGAACATTATCTCCAAATGCAATTAAGGCTGCTTCTTTTGTTGCTTCTTTTACTATATTAGTTTTTTCTTTTATTTCTATTTTAGTACCATAAAGCGCTTCTTCTAGACCTAGTTCCAAAGCTTTTTTACGAATAATATTCTCTTGACTTTCTTCAAGTTGCATAAGAAATGGTTCTGATTTCTCTTTTCCAATTTCTTGTCTAATTTTTCCTATAAAGTCTGATATTTCTGAAATAACTTTTTGTCCAGCTTCAAATGCTCGAATAATATCCTCATCAGAAACTTCATTTGCTCCAGCTTCTACCATATTTATCATTTTACCAGTTCCCGCAAGAACTAAATTTAGAGTGCTTTTTTCTAAGTCTGATTTGATAGGATTTATAATGATTTCTCCATCAATTATACCAACACGCACTGAAGCAACTGGTCCACCCCAAGGAATATCACTTACAGACAAAGCAGTGGATGCTGCTATTACACTAAGAGTATCGGGATCATTCTCACCATCAAATGACTGTGCTGATACAGTAACCTGTACATCATTTCTCATTCGTCCATTAAAAAGTGGTCTGATAGTACGGTCTACTACACGTCCAGTTAATACAGCTTCATCGCTTGGACGTCCTTCTCTTTTTATAAATCGAGAACCTTTTATTTTGCCAGCAGCGTAATACTTTTCTTCATAGTCTACCATAAGTGGAAAATAGGAACGAGCAAATCCCATACCTTTACTCATAACAGCAGTTCCCATCACTTGAGTATCTCCGTATCTCACGGTAACTGAGCCATTTGCTTGTTTTGCCCACCAACCACTTTCAATTATCAAATCACGCCCAGCAACATCTAACGTCCATGTTTTTTTATTTATCATACTATAAGGTTTTGATTCATCTTTTTTGTATAAATCGAGATATCTTTTCATATTTATTGTCAACTTATCTTGAAAATAAACAAAAAAGATTTCTCCACATTATACAAATTAATATGAATTAATTAATTTACTCAATATTTTTATAGAGTATGTATACATAATGTCATTATTTAATAAAAAAGTCAATCAAATGTACATTATCGTTAATTACCAATAGAAGTGCTATATTAGTAATAACTTAAAATTGATTATGGTAAAAATTGGAAAATTTATCCATATTTTTATTTATGTATAAGTTCAGGAGTTTGAAAATGTAAATAACACTAGGATTTTTTGCAAATAATATCTTCTAATTTTATATCAAAAATGTTACACTTAAAATAGTGAGTTTATCCCGTATAAGATTTTAATTAAAATCTTTATTAAAGGATATCCTTAGTTAATAAAGAATGAAAATATTATGAAATTTAGTGAATATCAAGAAAAGTCTCGTATAACAGCATTGTATCCAGATAAAGATAATAACTTTATTTATCCAACACTTGGACTTGTGGGTGAATCAGGTGAAATCGCAGAAAAAATTAAAAAGGTTATCAGAGATAACGATGGTAAAATGACAGATGAGAAAAAAATAGAAATAGGTAAGGAGCTCGGTGATGTGCTTTGGTATATATCACAACTCGCAACAGAGTTAGGTATTGATTTGAATGATGTGGCACAAGGTAATATTGATAAATTGTATAGCAGAATGGATAGGGGTGTGATACAAGGCAGTGGTGATAATAGGTAGTTCAGATAAGATTGCTGTAATAGCAAGAACTAGTGGATAAGTAATGAAAGAAGCGTGAAATAAAGATGGTTTTAATTTTAAATACAAATCAACCTTTGACTAGGCTGATTTGTGAGTTAGGTAAGTTTATTTATTGGTTTGTTTTGCAAATATTACTTTAGGAGAGATTGCAAAACTAATTTGTTAGTAAAAATTAACAAAATAGATCTAAAATATGTTTCACAAAGATTTTATTTATAGGGTTTTTGTAAGTTGTATTTTAAGAAAAACAACAAAAATAATAATTTTTATAGTTTTGTAGGTATTTCTTAGTGTAAAAATAACATGATATAATTAAGTCATAATTATTTAAGATTTCATATAATGGTTTTGATTACAATGATAATAGTTTTAATGGTTTTGATTACAATGATAATAGTTTTAGCTGTTATGTATTTTGTATTGAAATCCAGATTTGACTCTTTGGAATATAAAATTGATAGACTTAATGATTTTATAAGTAATTTAAATGAGAGTAATATTGGCAATACACAGACAAAGTCAATGTCTTCAGAAGATTATCAAAAACAGTTAGTAAGTAAAAATCAACAAATAGACAATACAACATTAAATAAATTGCAGCAAATAAAAAAAATACAAGATAACACTGCATTAGAATATGAAGAATATGGAGTGAATAGTATATCAAATGTGCAAAAAGTACCCAATTTAAATACTGTACAAAATGAAAATATCAGAAAATTACCAAAACAAGAAAAAGTAGAATTACCTAAGGCTAAAAAAGAGGATGGTGTATTTACTCGTTTTATAAAATGGCTAAGAGAGGATTGGCCTATGAAAATTGGAGGATTTCTAGTGATTTTAGCTACTGGATGGTTTGTGACTTATGCAGCTGAACAGGGTTGGCTAAGCGAAATTGCACGTGTTGTACTTGGATATTTATTTGGTATTGCAACTCTGACATATGGATCAATTCGATCAAAAACTGTTCGATTACAGGGAAATGTATTTATAATTATAGGTGTTGCTGCGATATTTATTTCTACACTTGCAGGAGTAAATTTTCCAACTGTGTCACTTTCTGAAATTGCTGCATTATTTGTGATGTTTATAACAGTAGGATTCGTTTCTCTTTTAGCTCTTAATCAACGGAATATAAATCTTTCAGGATCCACAATATTCTTCGGCGCTACTGTGCCACTATTCTTTTTTGATGCACTAGACATAGATATAATATTTTTGTATCTATTGATTCTCACATTAGGTACTTTGTGGATTGTTGCTAAGTCTAATTGGAGATCCCTCACTCTTATGATGCTCGTTGTTGTTATGTTTTATGCTGTGGGACATGCTATTACAACTGGAGATGAAATTTCCATACTAAAAAATATGGTAGTATCTATAATATTTGCTTCTGTGTTTTATGGTGCAAATGTAGTAGCCATAGTAAAAACCAAAAAAATAAAGCCTATTGATATTGTAACAGCGATTGGGAATGGAATTTTGTACATGACACTAACACTTATGTTCTCACCAGAGTATTTAGAAGTTTTCTTTCTTTTATTTGGTGTGATGATGTTCTCTACTGCTTCATATGTAATATTTCGATATTCAAAGTCACAAGGTCCTACTGTGATATATGGAGTAATATCCTTTATACTTCTAGTTATTGCAACAGCAATTCAGTTTGAAAATGAGACATCCGTATTTACAATTGCACTCACAATAGAATTTACAGCCTTAGTGTTACTTATGATTTATAGCTTACGTCAAAAAATAACAAATTTATTTAAAATATTTAGCATAATTTTGTATTTATTTCCAATGCTTTTTGTTTTAGCTCGTATAGGGGATCTTTTTGATTTTATAGGTGGTTTGCCATTTAACTCATTGAATGACATGTGGTTGAAGTCATATTATAGATATAATTCTTTTGAAGATGTTGTTATGGATTTATTTGTAGTTTTTGTAGCATGTTTGACTACATTTTTAATTGCGGGTTCTATTACTAAGTTCATAGGATTTAAAGAAAATCTTATTTATATGCGTATATTTGCGTACTTTGGAGGAATTATTACAATTACTTTAATTTGGCTTTCTACTCATGTTTTTTTGCATTCCTATCAGGACATAGCTTCATTTTTGTCACTCTTTATATTTACGATATTGGGTGTTGGATTTTATGTATTAGGATTCAAGGTAAGTCATAAAGCATATCGTGTACTTGGAATCATATTATTTAGCATAGTTCTCCTTAGAATATTTTTTGTGGAATTTTGGGATATGGATATGCCTGTCAAGATTTTTACTGCATTTATTCTGGGAGCACTTTTTATATCTACTGCGTTTTTTGCAAAATTTAGTTCAGATAATAAATAATTCAATTATACTTTTATATGAAACAAGCATCATTAATCTTTTTATTTATTTTAATCTTTCCATTTTTTGTTTTAGCAGAATGTGAGAATGGAGAGTTGGACTGCATAATAGGTTCATTGCCTAAAGAGATAACATTTTTCAAAAATAAATCAGAAATAAATTTACCAACTATTCTCGTACCTCGTGTAGTAGAATTTTCTGTACCATTTGATAAAAATGTCGAAAATTCTTATTTGATAACTGATAAGTTATCCGGAGAACCTGTTGCATCTGAGTTAGTGAAAAACAAGGATAAAAAAAGTATTAGTTTAAATATTAGAAATGCGAATAGTTTTCAAAATATTATAAATTTACAAAATTTAGGTGATGGAAATTTAGATACATTTGCAGAATTTCAGTTTTCAGAAAAAAAGAATCAGAAGGGTGAAGTAATAGCAGATGTTGCAACATTTGATATAATTACTAGTCGCGAAATTGATACAGATAGATTGTATATTTATTTAGATAAGCAAACTAATGCTCCACAGAGTGTGCGTATATCCGTGATAGAAAATGGAAGAGAGCGTTTGCTACTTCCGCATAAAAATATGCGTAGTGCAAATATTTTATTTCCACGTATAAAATCAAATCATTTTCGCATAGAGATTAAATATACTGATATACTTCGTATAAGGCAAATTAAATTTATTGAATTTGGTGTTCAAGATTCAATAATTCAAAAAGTTAGATTTTTGGCTATTCCAAAACGAAAATATGATATTTATTATAATTCAGATAAATATCTAGAAATAGAAACAGGCGAGACTCCAAAATTATCCATAGAAAAGCATCCTCTAAAGACAGAGATAAAATATACATTAAATTCAATGTATAAAAAAGCTGATACAGATGGAGATTTTATAATAGACGATGTAGATAATTGCATAACAGTAAAAAATACAAATCAAGAAGATAAGGATAAAAATGGTATAGGAGATGCTTGTGAAGATTTTGATAAAGATGGTGTGATTAATAGTGAAGATAACTGTCCAAATGTAGCAAATAAATTACAAAAAGATACTGATATGGATAATAAGGGGGATGTGTGCGATATGAAGGAAAATAGAGTATTTGCAAAATATCCATGGTTACCAACTGTTACGATAGTTATCGTAGGATTAATTGTGGCTATACTTATAATTATTACATTAAAAAAAGATAATATAAAATAAAATTCAGCAATTCCAAATAAATTGTTTAATATTTTTTTGAATTTAGTAGACTTCTTGAAAAAAACTATGGAAATATTGTATTATATCTGTAAAAATATTCTATTTTTACAAGGTTTCAAATTTTTCATTATTATATTTTGGAGATAAATAAAAATCCCGAGATTATTTTTGTAATTTTTTACAATTTATAATCAAGGGATTATTTAGCTAGTTATTATAAGCTAACTTTTAAAATGTGAGACGATGCTCACATTTTGGATTTTAATGAAATACTCCCACATTCAAGACTCTGACATTATTGTTTTCATTTAACTCAGCAACTTGATTGTTATTGTCAACCTTCACGGAAATTTTATGTCCTCCATAATGAAGCTTACCCAAGTCAAAAGTAAATGCTCTTGTCTCATTTGTTTTGAGTGTGATGTATTCTTGATGCCAAAACAATCTGTTATCAACTTGATTATCAGCTCTATAACCTTTAATAGTTGTTACTACCCAGAAACTACCTCTGAAATCTTTATTTCCTATATTTTTGATATAGTATTTGAATTTAGATGGTCGTCCTACATGATATTTATGAGTAGCATAAGCATTACTAACAATTAAATCTGGTCTAGTAGACATAAACACACTAAAAACCTGATTTGTTTTATTATTGCTATAGTTAGATTCTTCAATATAATCACCTCCATAATTAACATTCAATTTCATAATGTAGCCACTACCAGCAGGCAATCCGATAACATCTGCAACTTTATTTACAGTACCACCATTAGCAGAAATATCATTATCAAAACATTGTTTTTTCCAAAATTTCTCTTGTCCAGATCGGAAAACTCTAATCAATGTACAAACCTTATTTGTAACTCTTGCATTTCCATTGTTTACTACATTGTAGTAAACTTTGAATGGTGAATTTTCATTTGCTCTAGAAAAACTTACAGCATTAGTTATCAAATCTGCTTTTAGTGTAGGAAATACTACAAAGCTATGATTAGTAACATTGTCATTTTCATTGGATTCAGAAACAACATTTTCAGGATCAATAGTGATTCTCAAATCATATTTACCAGCACTCAAGTTACCTGACTTAAGAGTTAGGTATTTAGTAATTGATTTGTTTGCACCATTTAAACTATCCAAATTATAAAAGTAAGTACTATGAAATTTTAAAGTACTACCTTGAAATATCTGAACTAAGACTTTGCAGTTACCAATATGTTTTGAATGATTAATAGAATTTTTCACATCGAACTTAATCTTTGGATACACGTACGGATACGCTCTTTCTCTAAATCTTACATTAATAATGTTCAAATTCGGCTTTGGAAGAGGTTCTACATTTACCTTTGCAAACTCTTCTTTGTCAGAAGTGTTTGAGTAATCATTTTCATGATTATTATCAAGAGAATATTTTTGACTCTTAATCCAAGTATGGATGTAGTATTTACCAGGATTTGTTGGAATAGTTAAATTTTTCAAGCTAATCCATCTACTCTCACCAGGTGCTAAATCTTTAACTTCATTTCTATCTTTTTTAGTAGGTTTTTTGCCTGCTAAATCAGCATTTTTATGAGAAGTTACATAAACATAAACTTGAGCATCTTCATATACTGCATCACCTTTATTCTCAATTTTGACTTTTAAATCAACATGAGAACCAGGAGTGATAGTACACGAATGACCAAAATCTTTTTGGTCATTTATAGAAACTTTGATAATCTTGATATTACCATCAGCTAGTTTAGTATTCTCATCTTCATGATTATTAGGATGTGGTATTGTTGTACCGCCTCCAATTCTAGTAACTTTTGTATTACACACATTATATGCATATAATACTTCATTGCCACATAAAAATGTAGCTACTACTGTGCTTAAAAATGTAAATTTCATCATCTTTTCCTTTTTTTTATTTGCAAATACAAGCTTCGCCGAGATCTATTTCCTTGAGAGGTTCAGAATTACAAGTAAAATCATCACCTGCTACTTCAAACCATGTTACAGCATCTGAACAATCACCTGCTGGATACCAACCAACTGTTTTTCCATCTGAAAAAGTGTGAGAACCAATGTAACAAACATCATCAGTTCCACATATAGATTCCCAGAGACTCATAACAGTAGGACATGCTAAATCTACACCTTTTTTGATTTGAGCTGATGAATAACCATTACCAGCATTAACATGATTGTCTTTTGCATGTTTAATAAGCCAGCCTTTGGGTTCATTTTTACAATAAAAACCTTTGCGTTTTCCTGCTGGTCCATCTATGACAGTTTCTTGTTCTCCTGTCAAAAGTTTTGCTTTTCTCACAAAGACAGAATCATTGGAAGTATTATACTCGTTTACTTCAATAGACATAGGTATTGATTTTCCAGCAAAATAATCGCTAAATTTATGAACACCGAAGTGTAAATGTGCTCCTTCAGAAGAACTCCCACTATTACCAGACAATCCAATCACATCACCTGCTTTTACCCAGGTACCCGTTGACTTCTTGGTAACATATACCTTACTAAGGTGCGCATATATAGTAAAAATACCCCTGTCTAGCAATTTTCCATTTTCATCTTTTTTTGGAATAAATGGTCCATGATAAACACGGACAACTTCTCCCCAAATAGGATCTGAAGTGTGTACTGCATAACCATCTTTTGCAGCGAGTACTTTGGTACCCGCACTTAGACCAAAGTCTAAATCGTAATTTGTGGAAGGCTTATCTATTCCATGAGATGGGTTATCTTTAGATGTTCCATTCTGAGTACATATCTGAATTCCCTCAAAAGGTAATCTATCTATATGATAATACTCTGTCTGAGCCTGAGTTGCTAAACTAAATAAAACTAACGTCAAAAAATGTTGTTTTTGCATTTTAAATCCTTATTATAAATTGTAAATGAGCTGTATTCTTTTGCATATGACTACACCCCGATGATGTAGTCAATTAGAAAAACAATATCTCTAATAATAATCAAACGTACTTAAAATTGTATCAAAAAGTAGTTTCATTTCTTTGTTTGG
>CAMZLB010000063.1 GCA_947311515.1 Candidatus Moraniibacteriota bacterium
TAATGAGAATGCTAATGGGTTATTAAGAAGATTCTTCCCAAAAGGAACTGATTGGAGTAAGATAACAGATGAGGAATTATTGAAATCTGAATATTTGATTGATGCTAGACCACGTAAAAGACTAAATTGGAAAACACATGTCGAAGTGTTTTATGAAAAAACTGGAATTGATATTTATGGGTGTGTTGCAATAAAAGGTTGAATGTAGCATTTTGTAATTTGACAAGTATAAATATTCTGCTATAATAAAAGAACAATTCTAAATATCCGTTCGTAGACACAAGGTGATTTTTTTTAAGTATTAAATCCTTGCGAGAATAGTTTTATAAACTTTGGTCGATTCTGCGTTTTTGGAAAATGTAGAATTTTTAAATTGTTGAACATGTAAATTTATGTTAACAAGACAAGATAAAGAGAAAATTGTAGAAAAACTAACCGAAGAAATTAAAGCTTCTCCAGCATGTGTTTTCGCAGATTTTAAAGGAGTTGGTGCAAATGATATGGTTTCTCTCAAAAGAGAATTAAGAGAAAGTGGATCTACATTTCAAGTTGTTAGAAAAACTTTGCTTTCTATTGCACTAAAAAACAATGATATCGATCTTGACCCAAGCTCACTGGAAGGACAAATTGCAATTTCTATTTCACAAGATGAAATGACAAGTGCAAGAATTTTGGATAAAATAGAAAAGGATAATAAAAATCTAAAATTAGTTGGTGGAGTATTGGAGGGTGAATTACTCGATGAGGTTGGTGTGAAGCAACTTGCTAAAATGCCATCTCTGGATGAGTTACGTGGAATGGTTGTGACTATACTACAGTCACCAGCACAAAACCTTGTGAGTGCTCTTACGAGTTCTCAAAAGTCTTTTGTGGGTGCAATGCAGTCACTAGCAGAAAAAAAAGAGTCAGAGGCTTAATATAATAATATTTAATTTATAAATTTATGGCAGATATAAAGAAATTAGCTGAGGAATTTGTTAATCTTAGTGTTAAAGAAGTGAATGAGTTAGTTGAGGTTTTAAAAGATGAGTATGGTATAGAACCAGCAGCAGCTGCTGTTGTAGCAGGTCCTGCAGCAGGAGGAGAAGATGTAGCGGAACAAACTGAATTTGATGTAGAAATTACAGCAGTAGGAGATAGTAAGATAAATGTAATCAAGGCTGTTAGAGCAATAACAGGACAAGGATTAAAAGAAGCTAAGGGAATAGTAGATTCAGCGCCAGTAGTAGTTAAAGAAGGTATTTCTAAAACTGAAGCAGAAGAAATTTCTACACAACTTAAAGAAGCAGGAGCTTCAGTTGAAATTAAGTAATATCATTGTGAAATAAATACTTAGGGTATCATTTCATCTTTTTTAGTGAAGGGATGATGTTAAATTTAAAAACCACCTATGCTAGTATACTAGTAGGTGGTTTTTTGTTTTGATATTTTAAACAAGTTTTTGAAGCGCAGCTAAAGTCTTTATCTTAGTTTAAGTGAGATAGAAAATTAATACTTTGAGGAGTTCTTATAAAATGAGTGGGTTATTATTAATTTTTAGTATCTAGGTTTATATTCTTGTCTTTGATATTTTATTTAGTACTATTTTTTTTATCTACCTCGTAAAATGTTATATCTTTTTCTGATTTGAAATTTTTTAAATCTTCATAGCCACCATCTAATACTTTTACACCAAAAATTCCTAAATCTGACAGTAAGGCACCAGCTAAAAAGCTTTGCTTTTTATTTGCACCATAGACAAATATTTTTTTACTAAATATAGGAAGTTCTGAGTATCTTTGTTCTAGTTCAAGGTAGGGGATATTTATTGCTTTATTAATATGAGAGTTTTCAAAATTTCCTATTCGCCTAACATCGATTATAGTAAGCTCATCATCTTCTTGTGTTATTTTTTTTGCCTCTTTTAAATTTATAAAGGTTACTTTTGATAAATCTACTAAGTCATCAATGTTGTTTTGTAGTATCACATTTCCACCACGCTCATCGAAAGTTCGTAAGTCATCTGAATATATTTTAACAGTAGACTCTTGGGAAAAAGCTGATAAAATTGTCTGAGTATCTGAGTTAGATACCTTGTTGTCTGTTATTAATACTATGAGCTTGGTTTTATCATAATCATCTGGAAATTTAGTTATTGGAATACTTCCCTTGATATGAGCTTCTTTGTATAACGCATAGTTTCTCAAATCTATCAAAATAGCATTTCTTTGAGATTGTAACAATTCTTTTGCTGTTATGGAGTTGGTGTTAGTAGGATGAATATTATTTGGAATTTGTTCCTGTGTTTTTGCAGAAGTCTTTTCTAAGTCTGTTTTAATTGAGGAATTATTTTTTGGTATCTCTTTTTTAAGTTTAATTGACTTATCATATCTCTGAAGAGTTGTTATGAAGGTAGCTAACAACAACAATGCCATAATAGAGAAAAATATTTTTGACTTATTCATATATTTAAATAAGTTTAGAATTTACTATGTCAGGATTTCCATTGATAAAACTTTGTGTATCCATGATTTTTTTGCCATCTCTTTGAATCTTATTAATTTTTATAGCATTATCATGTGTTCTTATAAACATTTCTTTATTTTCTACAAATACAGTACCAGGTTCATATTCAGATAAATCTAAACTTAAGTTATTTGCTAATTCTATTTCTATAAGTTTTATCCTTATTAGGTCAATTTCAGTTTTTCTCCAAAATGCAAATAGTCCAGGCCATTCAGATAAAGCTCTATAATAATTAAAAATTTCTTGAGAAGTCCTCAGCCATATAACATGACCATCATTTCTATCTATTAATTGACATAAGGTAGCTTCTTGAGGATTTTGAGGTTCTTGAGTTATTTCTTTAGAAATCCATTTTTCTAAATCTTTCGTTAATAATTCTGCACCTAATTTAGATAATTTTTTCAAAAGAGATTGGGTTGTGTCTACAGGTTGTATCTCTATATGTGATTGTGAAATTATATCTCCAGTGTCTAGTCCACTATTCATCTTCATTAACGTTACTCCAGTTTCTTTTTTGTTTTGTATAATGGCATTTTGTATAGGGGAGGCACCTCGTAATTCTGGTAAAAGAGATGCGTGTACATTTACGGATCCGTATTTAGGAATGTCTAGAAATTCTTGCGATAAAATTTCACCATAAGATGCTACTATTACTAAATCAGGTTCCAAGCTTGTTATTTGCATAGTTACTTCAGAATCTATTTTTTTTGGTTGTAATACAGTAGAATCATTTAGAATACTTATTTCTTTTATTTCATTTTGATAAGAGTCATTTGATGTAGATTGTTTAGAATATGGCTTTGTAATGGTCGTTATTAAGTTAAGATTTTTGTTGTCTATGATACTTTTTAGTATAGGTATGGCAAATTGTCCAGAACCCATAAATACAACTTTGAAGATTCCAGTATCTTCCTTTGCAATTGTGTGTTTTCTTAAATCAAAAATCATATAATTAAATTATTCAGTTATATTATAAAAATCTCTTAAATCAGTTTGCATTTCATATTTGTCAGACATCAAAATTCCATCTAAATGATCAAGTTCATGTTGAAGTAATACAGAAAGGAAATTTTTAGCTTTTATTTTGTAAGTTACGCCTAGCTCATTGGTATATTTAAGTGTTATTTTGTCATATCTTAATATGTTAAATTCTTTATTTGGAATACTTAAACATAATTCGGGCATTAATGTAAGATCTCTTGATTTTTTGATAATCTGTGGGTTTATAAGTGTTCTATTTAGTCCATTGAAACGTATAACACACATCCTAAGTGATGATGCAACTTGAGGAGCTGATAGTCCTACAGCATGATCACCTTCTTTCTCCATAGTTGCAAACATATTTCTTGCTAATTGCTGAATATGAGGATCAAGAGGGTCTTTGATGATTTCAGTACTTTTATTTAATACTGGATCGGGTTTTAAAATTATAGGTAGGGCTTTGGTTTTTTCTATCATAATAAAGTTTACTAATATACTTATTATGTCTTATTTTTTAGTTTTGGTCAAAGTTTTTTGTTAAAAAACAATACTTTTAACAGGTTTTAGTAGTAATATAGGGAATAAATTTTTTACATACTACATTACTAGTTTTGGTATAATAGATTACATTTCCGAATTTTTAGAATGATTTAGATTATTGTAAGGTATTTTGTGATGCTACAAAGGCAGTTGTCCAGCAAAGTTGCAATGAATAGCCTCCAGAAGGTCTATTTATAGATAATAAATCGCCAGTTAGATGTAAATTTGTGTATAATTTAGATGACATATCCTTAAAATTCACTTCTTCAAGTTTAATTCCTCCATCAGCTATAATTGCTTTGTCTAATCCAAGTATTCCAGTTATTGGAAATTCTAAATGTTTGATAGTCGTTACTAAGATTTTCCTCTCATCTTTAGTTATAGAGTTCGTTATTTTATTTAGGGATTTCAAAATATCAAAATTTAGTATTTGAGTAACTAAAGATTTAGGTATAATTTCCAGTAAAACATTCGATAATAATTTATTGTTATTTTTTTGAAATAGCTCTATTATTTTTTTATCTAATAAATGTTGTTCCATGTCTGGAAATAAATCTATAGAGGCCGTAACATTAGATTTATCTAAAAGTTTTTTAACTTCAAAGGAAGTGTTTATAATCATTGGTCCAGAAATTCCAAAATGTGTAAATAAAATTTTTCCTATTCTTTGTATTTTAACTTTATTTTTTTGAATAAATGAAATTTTGATATTATCTAAAGTTGTTCCCGACATAGCATGAACCCACTTAGTATTAGTTTTTAGTGGTATTAAATTTGGATTTGGTTTAATTATTGTGTGACCTAAAATTTTTAGAAATTTGAAACCATCGCCTGTGGAACCAGTTTTTGGAGCTGCTAATCCTCCAGTTGATAATATGAATTTTTTTGCAAAATAGGTAGAATTATTGCAGGTTACGGAGGTAACTTTATCTTTGGAGGTGAGTAGTTTAGTAACTTTAGCATTTAAAAATATGCTTGTATTATTGTATTTAAGATGTGATATCATAGCATCTATAACATCTGTTGCCTTATTAGACTTTGGAAATACTCTATCATTAGCTTCGGTTTTTAGAGGTAAATTTAAAGTATTTTCAAAATAATTCATAGTGTCATCTACTGAAAACTTAGAAAAAGGAGAAAATAAGAATTTTTTTGATTCAGGAAATTTTTCTAAAAATGTTTGAGTATCGGATTTTTTATTGGTTATATTGCATCTACCACCGCCAGTAAGTGCTAATTTTTTTCCAAGAATATTATTTTTTTCTATGAGTAAAACCTTTTGATTATTATCAGAACAAATACAAGCAGAAAAAAGTCCAGAAGCACCTCCTCCTATAATTATGACATCATATATTTTTTTATTGTTCATAAATATAATTAAAATGTTGAAAGTTTATGTAATGTATCATGTTTTTTTTATAATATCAAGCTTATAAGAAGTATGTTTATGTGATATTATAAAGTATATAAAAAATTTAAATATATGACACCAAAAAAAAATAAAGGTAAATTTCTTGCAAAGTTCAAAAAAATAGAGGTTTTTTTTAAGTCCTTTGAATTCTTTACAGTAGAATGGATCATGTTTTTAATTGGTTGTTTTGTAATATTCTATGTTCAACCTAAGATTGCATCTATTGTAATAGGTATTGTAATTATTTTAACTGGGTTTTTAGTTGGAAGATTTAATTATGAAAAAATAGAAGAAAAGTTAGAAATTATTGGAAAGGTGAATTCTGGTGTGATAGTTATTGCTAGTGCGTTGATAGCTTATATAAATAACACAAAAAAAGGAGAAGATATATTTGAACCATTCATAGATGCTTTTTTTACAATTATTTTATTATTTCCATTTATATCAGCATTTATTTTTTTTCAGATATATATGGAAAAAAAGAAAAAAGAAAATGGGTTTTTGTTGTATAAAATTGCTTTCCTTTTGTTGTATAGTTCTATTATAGTAGTTTTTCTTTTCTTCTCTTTGATTATATATAAAAATATAAAACCTATATTATAATATTTTTTAAAAATGTTATAATATATATCATAGAATCTATAAATAATTTTAAATTTATAATTAACTTATGGCTAAAAAACGAGTTAGACATCATGTTAATCCTATGTCAGATAGGACAGAGATTAGTTTTAAAGGTTTTGACAATGATAATCCAATAATTGTAGATGTCGGAGCTGCTTCAGGTGAATTTATTTCAAAATTAATTGAGCTAAAAACGGAAACTCATAATTTTATAATATTTGAAATAAGAAAACCTCTTGCTAAGAAATTAGAGGAAAAATTTAAAAATAAAAATAATGTTAAAGTATTTACCGGAGATGCGGGTAGGAATTTTGAAAGCATCTTGGCTTCTTCAGTAAAAAAAGGAATTAAAATAGAGGAAATATTTATAAATTTCCCAGATCCATGGTTTAAGGACAGACATAAAAAAAGACGTTTCATAAACGAGTCTTTTCTGGATAATGTGTCAGCTTGGATCCAAGTAGAAACAGTATGGATATTTCAAACAGATCAAAAAGAATTATTTCAAGAAACTCTTCAGCTTCTTGATGAGAAAAAAATTAGTAACATTAGGTTTTTTGATACATCACCATATAACACTCAAACTAAGTGGGAGGCTGCAAAAGTGGAATTGGGTGATAAAATTTATCGCGTAAAGTTTAATATAGATAACATAAAGATATGACGAGAAAAGAAATGGTTTTTTTGGTAATTATTCTATTTTTTACTTTTATGTATATGTGGTATTTAACTGCAAGTCAGTTTTATGTCAAAAATTATGAGCCAGTTCTGAAAAAAGAAGGTCTGTGCTCCAAAGTTATTTCACCTATATGGAAAAAAGTTGATAAGTGTTGTTTGAGTTATGATGAAAAATATATTTATGGAGGAAGTGAAAATTTTAGGAAAACAGTAGATTATCAAATTAAAACTTGTGCATTAAAACAGGGAATTGAGGAAAAATCTACAATAGCTCTATTTTATGCTGTTAGACTATTAGGTACTCCATACATAGATACGCCTTGGAGGTGGGGATACGGTTATGATTTTGGGGGTGGATATCGTGATAATTTATAGCTATTACTTTGCAATAAGCTTGTAAAACTGGTACACTTATCATAGTCAAGTAGTATAAATCTAAAAAGTATTAGCATTATGAAATATAGTTATAAGTGGCTCAAAGAATTGAGTAAAACAGAAAAAACAGTTGAAGAAGTTGCAGAATTGCTCATAAAACATTCTTTTGAAGTTGAGGAAATTATTTATCAAGATAAATGGCTAAATGGAGTTATTGTAGGACAAGTTTTAGATATTATTTCTCATCCAAATGCAGATAAACTTAGAATTGCTAAAGTTGATACAGGAACAGAAATTTTAACTATAGTTTGTGGTGCAAAAAATTTAGAAGTAGGACAAAGAGTTCCTGTGGCAACAGTGGGTACGATACTACCTTCAAAGGACAATAAGGGATTCAAAATAAAAAAAAGTAAGATTAGAGGGATTGAAAGCAATGGAATGATATGTGCAGAATGTGAACTTGGGCTTGTGTTAGAAAGTGAGGGAATTATGGTATTGGACAAATCTGCGAAAATTGGAGAAAAATTTTCTGTAACGCAAGGATTGGATGATATTATTTTGGATATAGATATATTGCCTAATAGAGGTCATGATGCATTGTCTCATAGGGGAATGGCAGTAGAAATTGCAGCACTTGAGAGACGCGTTTTAGAAAAAATGAACATAAAAAATAATATTACAGCATGTGATAATATTAAGGTAAATATAGATACTAATAAATGTTATAGATATGCAGTTATTAGCTTTAGTAATGTGAAAATAGTAGAATCGCCAAAATGGATAAAAAATAGACTCAAGCTTTCAGGAATTGCTCCAATAAATAATATAGTTGATATATCTAATTACGTCATGCTTGAAATGGGGCAGCCAAGTCACGCATACTCAAAAGAGAAGTTGAGCAATTCTTTTAATGAATTAGTATTTAATATAAGAAAAGCCAATAAAGGCGAGAGCATTAAACTTTTAAATGATGAAGTTATTGAGTTGTCTAGTGAAGAAATTGTCGTGGAATGTGATTCTAAATTAGTTGCTTTAGCTGGAGTTATGGGTGGAATTAACAGCGCGATTTCTGATTCAGATAATGAGGTAATATTTGAAATTGCAAATTTTGAATATTCGAGTGTGCGTAAAACAAAATCAAGACATAATCTACAAACTGATGCAGCTTATAGATTTGAGAGAGATATAGATTTAAATTTGATAGATATGGCAATTTCTAGAATAATTGAATTAGTTAGTGAAATTGCAGGTGGTCAGATTAAGTGTTTGGAAGATAAATATAATAAGAAACATAATAAATGGAATATTTTTATAAAGAACTTTGAAATTAAAAGATTACTTGGAGTAGATATAGAACAGAAAGAGGTAATTGATATTTTAAAAAGTTTGAATATAGAAGTTTCTAGACAAGAAGATGGATATGAATGTGAAATACCAACAATTAGAAGAGATTTGCGACATTCTGCTGACATAATAGAAGAAATTGGTAGAGTGTATGGATATGATAAAATTACACCAAAGCCGCTCAAAGAAGATGTGCAGACACCTATTAGAAATAATGAGAGATTTTTTGAAAGAAATTCAAAAGAATTTTTAGTCCATAGTGGATTTGATGAGATAAAGTCATATTCATTTTATGCAAAGAAAGAAGCTGAAATATTAGGAATCGATGAAAATAAACACATTAAGGTTTTGAATCCTGTAAATAATGACTATACTCTTATGAGGAATACTCTGATTGCAGGAGTTCTTAGAGCATGCTCGAAGAACTTATCTAATTATCAAAATATTAAATTGTTTGAAATTGGTAGAATATACAATAAGATAAATGATAAATTACCAAAAGAAATATCTGTATTATCTTTGCTTGTAAGTACTCCTCAGAATGACGGTTCTCAATTTTATGAACTTAAAGGTGAGATTGAAGAATATTTAAAGAGTGTGGGAATTGAGGATGTTTATTTTGATGATAAGTTTGATACTTATAGAGGTTATACACCAGAATTACATAGGTCTCGTAAGGCTTTAGTGAGATTGTTTAATGGTGATATTATCGGAGTTTTGGGGGAAGAAGCAAAAAAAACTACGAAGTTTTTTGGTATAAAAAAACAAAGAGCTACTGTATGTGAATTGAACTTAGATTTAATTTACAGCAATTCAAAAAAGAATGATAAATTTGAGCAGTTATCTAAATTTCCTGTAGTATTTAGAGATTTATCTATGATTGTAGAGCCTAGAACTAGAGTTGCTGATGTGGAAAGAATTATATACGAATCTGGGGGAGAATTACTTGTGGACGTGGATCTTTTTGATTTGTATGTGAATTCTGAAACGAGAGAGCGTTCTATGGCATTTCATTTAATTTTTTCACATTCAGAAAGGACACTTAAGGCTGAAGAAATTGATAAAATTGTCGATAATATTGTAAAAATGATAGAAGGTAGCGATGGTATTGAAGTGAAAAAATAAATTTTGTTCACTGTTATAATTTATTTGTAATAATAAGTAGATAATAAAATTAAAAAGCATGAATGATTTTTTTGTAATAGTCTTTGATCCAAGTAATAAATTTTTTCAAATAATTATTACAGTCCTTCTAGGTATTTTTGTAGGTTTGAAAGGTCGAACATTTTCTGAATTAGGATCTAAAATAGATACTAATAATAATGGTATTATGGGCATAAGGAATTCTTCACTTTTCGCCTTACTTGGAACTGTAGTTACATTTTTTGGAGAGGTGGACAATTTTTTTGTAATTATGTCTGGGGGCGTGTTTCTTATAATTATAATTGCTTATATAAATGGAGTTTTTAAATTAGGACTGTATGGTCTTAATTCAGAAATATCAGCACTACTCATGTTTTTTATTGGAGTTTTAATTGGAACGGAGCAGGTAATGCTTGCTGTAGTTATAGCGATTCTTACTGGGATATCTAGCGCATATAAAACTCATATCAAAAAATTCGCAAACACTTTCTCTCTAATAGAATGGTCTGGGATACTTCAATTACTTATTATAACCGCTCTTGTATTGCCATTATTACCAACCACTCCTATTGATCCTTTTGGTATTTTCATACCTTTTGATATTTGGCTTCTTATTATCCTTATTTCAGCAATTGGTTTCGTGGGTTATTTTTTTTCAAAATATTTTGGCGAAAAACGTTCTGTGCTTCTAATGTCCTTTTTGGGTGCTATGGTTTCAAGCGTGGCAACAACAACAGCATTAGCAGAAAGATCAAAAAAGGAAAATTCCAATGATATTTTACTAGCATCTGGAGTTCTGATGGCGATTTCTGTACAATTAACTAGAGTTTTCCTGATAGTAATACTTCTTTCAGAGGGACTCAGTAAACAACTTGTAGTTCCAGTGATTTCTTGTTACTATAGGAATAGCGACAGTGTACTACTCGTTCCTTGGTAAAGAATCCAAAAAGCAAACTAGAGTTAATTCCGCTGTAGCAAAGAGTCCATTTGAAATTGTACCAGCTCTCAAATTCGGAGTTTTATTTACAATAACGCTATTTACTATTTATTTTTCAAAAAAATATTTTGGAGATGGAGGAGTATATTTTACTACAGTAATTACGTCTATTGTGGACGTAGATGCTATTATATTTTCTGCTTTATTATCATTTGAATCAAATAAAATGGATTTAACTTTAGTCGGTAATATAGTAGCTATAACAATAATTGTGAATAATATTGCAAAAATGTTTTATGTATTTTTCTTTGGAAGTAAGAAATTTTTTAAAATTTTGATGTTGCCGCTCACACTTATAGTTTTTGTGGGAATTGTTGCATCAATTATAATTATGTAATTTTAATATAAAATTAATATGGTAAAACAAAAAAATAAAGTTTTAATTTCAAAATATATAAAAGAGATAGTATTTGGAGGAATTGATGGAATTGTAACTACATTTGCGATTGTTGCTGGTTTTACTGGGGCAACTGTGTTAAATAATGATATTTCTATAGAATTACCTATTATAGTAGTATTAGTTTTTGGATTTTCAAATTTACTTGCTGATGGAGTTTCTATGGGAATTGGTGAATTTTTATCTACTAGATCAGAAAAAAAGATGTACAAAAAAGAATTTGACCTCACAAAGGCAAGAATTTTAAAAAATCCAGCAAATGAAAAAGTTATAAGTATAGGTACATTCAAGAAAGAGGGGTTTAGTGCTGAAGATGCAATGAAGCTTGTATCTATATATAAGAAAAATGTGTTATCGTGGACAGAATTTAAAATGAGATATGAATTAAATATGTATTTACCTGATGACTCTCCTATGAAAAATTCTATGGCTACATTTTTCTCATTTATCTCTTTTGGTTTTTTACCGCTTTTTCCTTACATTTTAAATTTGAGTAAACCTTTTTATTTTTCTGTAATATTTTCAATAGTTGCATTCTGCTTGCTTGGATTTATGCGTTCAGAGGTTACGGAAGAAAGTATATTTATAGGAATTTTTGAAATAACTATTCTCGGAATAGTGGCAGGATTCATAGCTTTTTCAGTAGGTTCATTTATTGGATAAAGTTTATCCAAGAAAAACTAAATACTAAGACATTCTATGGAAATGTCTCTAAAAATCTATATAAAATCTCTACAGTGCTTACTTATTTATAGATAAAGTTCACACTTTGAGTAGTTTTGATGGTATGTTTTGAGTTGCTGGGTCGGAGGGATTCGAACCCCCGGTACACTGGATCAAAACCAGATGCCTTACCACTTGGCCACGACCCATAATTATAGTAATACTCTTAAGAATTAATAGTGCTTTTAACTATTTGACCACCTCCTATGATATTAGCTGCTTTTGATAGTAATTCAGATGGAGATAATTCATAAAAATCTTTTTCTGAGACCACTTGAGCTTCTATTGAAATAGGTGACAACATAACTATATCAAGTATTTTCTCAATTGTCAATCTATTTTTATTTTCTAATAATTTATCCTTGTGAAGTTGGTATCTGACAGCTAATGTTAGTATATTACTTTCTAGTTGCATGGGGTGAGCTTGGACTAGAAGTGAAGATAAAGACATGTTATCTTTTTTTGTATGATCTACAATTTTTGACCAATTAGTTTTTATATTTTCTAGAGAAATAATGTCTTGATCAGTGTGTTTTATTTTTTGAGTAGGTTTTTCGGGTTCTGTAAGATTACTAGAAATTTCTCGTGCTTGTTCTATTTTTTTTTGATTTATTTCAAGATTTCTATTATTCTTATTAGAAATTTCTTCTATGGGATTAGGTGTTTTTACTAAAGATTTTTTTATAGAAGAAATTGATTTAGTAGTTGAATTTAGAGCTTGGGTTTGAGTTATTACATTTACTACTGCTATTTCTAAAGGAAGCTGAGGTATTACGCTACTAGAAATTTTAATCTTTGCTTTTTCAAATTCTTCTATAGCTTTAATGACTTGTTTGGTACTTATATTCTTTACAAGAGGCCTTAAGGTTTCTTTTTCTGAGTTAAGTAGCATCATGTAGGACTCCATCTCTTTAGTAGGAGATAATGTGTAGAAAAGGAGCGCTCTGAGTGCAGTTATTGTTGATGCTATGAATATTTCTAGATTATAGCCATCATTGGATACTTTATTTATAATTTCAATAGATAAATTTATGTCATTTTTTGCGATAGACGCTATTAGCGAAAATATTTGCTTTTGTGATGTTATACCTAGGACTTCCATCACGTCATTTTTTGTTAGGCTTTTATCTGTGAAGGATAAAATTTGTGCTAGTAAACTTTCAGCATCGCGCATTCCTCCATTGGATGATATAGCGATCATTTCTAATGCTTCATCTTCAAATATAACATCTTCTTTGTTTAATATGTATTTAAGTTTTGATATTATATCTGAAAGTGAAATACGTGAAAAATCGTATCGTTGACATCTGGAAATTATTGTATCAGGAACTTTGTGAGCTTCTGTTGTTGCAAGTATAAAAATTGCATGAGATGGAGGCTCTTCTAGGGTTTTAAGTAATGCATTAAATGCTCCAGTTGAAAGCATATGTACTTCATCTATTATATAAATCTTAAATGGAGCACTGGTAGGAGTGAGAGATATAGTTTCTCTAAGTTCACGAATATTGTCAACTCCTGTATGACTAGCAGCGTCTATTTCTATAAGATCTATAGCACTGCCATCAGTAAATTCTTGACAAGTAGTTTCATTTGCAACAGAGAAGTTGTCTCGCTTGGTACAATTAATAGCTTTTGCAAATAATCTTGCTATGGAAGTTTTCCCGGTTCCTCTAGGACCAGTAAATAAATAAGCATGAGATAAACGGTTGGTTTGGATAGAGTTTGATAATGTTGTAACTATATGTTTTTGTCCGACTATATCTTCAAATTTCTTTGGTCTATATTTTCTGTATAGAGTTTTTGACATTTATAAAATATAAATTATTAATATATTTATTATAGCATAAATATCAGTAGAGATAGTGTACGTAATATATTTACTCCATATTTTTTTAAAAAAAACTAAAAATAAAATGGTTATTATGTACCACTTCTAAGTAGTCTGCATAGATCTCTTAAAAATTATATAATACCTGTTAAGTTTTTATTATTTCTATCAAAAAATTTAAAAATTTTTTATGTAAAAAGCCAGATTTTAAATGGGTTTTTGGGACATTTGTACTTTCTCAAAAAAAGTATTTTTTAGGAGTTAATTTCTTGAAAAGTGTAAAGGCTCTGTATAAATAAAATTAATCATTTAAAAATTCTTTAGTCTGTGCTTGCCAGAATGCATTGTAGATACCGCTATTTTTTTCTATTAATTGTTTGTGAGTCCCTTCTTCTGCGATATTTCCATTATCAAGAACTATAATTCTATCCATTTTTTGAATAGTGCTAAGTCTGTGAGCTATCACGAGTGTGGTTTTATTTTTCATTAATTCTTCAAAGGCGCTTTGAATATGTTTTTCACTTATGCTATCAAGTGCGCTAGTAGCTTCATCTAATATAAGTATGGGAGCATTTTTTAGCATTGATCTAGCTATAGCAATTCGTTGTCTTTCACCTCCTGATAATTTGATACCACGTTCTCCAACTAATGTATTATACCCATCTTTAAGTTTTATTATAAAGTCGTGAGCATGAGCTTTTTTCGATGCTTCTATTACCTCTTCTTCAGTAGCTGATATTTTACCATAAGCTATATTCTCAAAAATTGATCTATGAAATAAAATTGATTCTTGTGGAACATAGGAAATATTTTTTCGTAAGTCAGTTTGTGATATTTTGCTAATGTCTTGACCGTCTATCTCTATGCGACCATTGGTAATATTTATGAATCGAAGTAATAAATTTATTACAGTACTTTTTCCAGCACCAGAATGACCAACTAAACCAATTTTTTCACCACTCTCAATAGATAGATTGAAACTTGTAAATATATTCTTATTTTTTTCATAATTAAATGTCACATCTAAAAATTCAATTTTTCCATTTTTTATATGAGATTTTTCAGGTGTTTTAATATCTTGTATAGCTATACTTGATTCAAAAATATCAACCATCTCTTTTGCATCAGTGAAGGATTTTTGTATCGATACTATAGAACGTCCAAAATTCCAGACTATATCAAAAGAGCCTATAATATATATCTGTATAACAACGATTGCTCCAGCAGTAATTTCGTTTTCTGCCCATTTATTTATAGCTATATACATAACACTTATTTCCAATATTATAAAAAGAATTCCTGTTATTACATTTTGAAAATCTTTAAAATACCAAGATTTTGATACTTTCTTTTCTTGATCAGTTAATATAGTTAAAAAGTTTTTAGATTCTATTTCTTGATTAGCAAATATTTTAATATTTAGTATATTTGATATATTGTCAGATAGTCTAGATGTTACCATAGAATCTGTATTAGCAGCATCAATATCAAGAGAAGTTTGTTTTTTTACAAAGAAATAAACTATAATTCCATATAATATTAGCCATGAAATATATATAAAGGAAATAGTAAGAGAGAAAAAAGTTATGGTTATTATATATATAATAATAACTAGAAAACGAAAATTTATTGAATAAATTAGTTCATCGTGTAATCTATGAAAAGAATTTATAAATCTATTAGTTTTTGCAACTAACGCACCTGAAAAATTATTATTAAAAAAAGAATAAGAATGTTTTTGTAGTGAATTAAAAGAAAAAAGAGCAAGTTCTTTGGATACTTTAGTCTGAAAATAAGTCATACTATAGCCTCCTAAACGATAAAATATATTGTAGAATATAGAATTTAATAATATGAGACCTAGTAAAGCTATCAGTTCATTATATATTGATATTTTATTCGTTGTAGTTGAAATTAAATCAATTATTTTTTTATAAAAAAGGGGAGTAGCTAATGTAGAAGACAAAACAGCTGTAGTGTAGAAAATATGAATACTAATTGCACTTTTTTTATATTTTTTTATCTGTTTCCAATAAGATGATAAAATTTTTTTTAAGTTAATTTGGTTTTTCATATAGTTTTGTATGTTATTTATTATAATAATATATATGTGTATATATGTAAATGTAAAATTAATTATTATTATTATTGCTTTATGTAAATTTTTAAACTATACTTAACATAATATAAAATAATAAAACTTTTTAATTTATGGAGGTATTGAATCAAATTATAGATTTTATAGTGGGTTTAACGGCTAGTTGGGGATATACTGGTATTTTTTTGTTAATGCTTCTCGAGAGTAGTTTTTTTCCATTTCCATCAGAAGTTGTTATTATTCCAGCAGGATATCTAGCATTTAAGGGGGAAATGAATTTTTTTCTTATAATCTTTGTAGGAGTTTTAGGTTCAATTGCAGGAGCATGGGTAAATTATATAATAGCTTTTAAATTGGGGCGAAAATTCTTAGAAAAATTCATATGTTCAGAAAAATTGGATAAAATGGATTATTTTTTCAAAAAACATGGAGCTGTGTCTATGTTTATTGGAAGACTAATTCCTGTTTTTAGACAATATATTTCATTTCCTGCAGGACTTACTAAAATGAATGGTGTTGTATTTACAGCTTATACTGCAATTGGAGCTGGTATATGGGTTACAATTTTAAATGTATTGGGTTATTATATAGGAGATAATGAAGAATTAATTGAAAAATATTTAGGTAATATTTCAGTAATCATTATGATTTTTGTGGTTACTTTTATTATTGGATATTATTTATTTCACAAAAGAAAAAATAAACGATAAACCATGGAAGAGCTTATAATAAATATTGTAGAGTTAGTTTCCTTTTTGGGAATATTCACTTATGGAGTGGTTTTTTTTGCAGCTCTTATGGAAACTACTCTTGGATTTGGGCTTATTATGCCAGGTTCAACTGTAATTCTTATTTTTGGCGCTATTGCTGCTACTAGTGAATCTTTTTCTGTGTGGTTGATAATTCCTGCGGCTGCACTCGGAGCAGTGCTAGGAGATAATATAAATTATTACTTGGGACGTAAGCATGGAAAAAAATGGGTAAATAAAGACTCTTGGATTTTAACACCTACCAATTACGAAAAGGGAAGAGAGTTTTTTGATAATCATGGGGCAAAAAGTATATTTTTTGGTAGGTTTATTCCTGCAATAAAAGAAATTATTCCATTTATTGCAGGAATTGCTCATATGAATAAAAAAAGATTTTATTTTTACAATGTTATTGGTGGTATAGGTTGGTCAATACAGTGGGTAGGAATTGGATATTTTTTTGGTTATTCGATTACGGCAGCACAGACATGGATTCATAAAGTACAGTTAGTGTTTGCATTTGTGATATTGGGAGTTATTATATATTATGTTGCTGGTAAAATGTTGTCTGATAAGAAATGAATTATATAGAAGCAATAATAGTTGGAGTCGTGGAAGGAGTTACAGAATTTTTACCAGTATCTTCAACTGGTCATATGATTGTAATCTCTGAGATTTTGAATATGGAACAAAATGAATTGTTGATAAGTTTTGAAGTCATTATTCAATTTGCAGCAATATTGGCGGTGATAATGTATTATAGAAAAAGAATCAAAAATTTATTACCAATCTGGAAGCATATTGCTGCGGCTTTTTTGCCCGTGGCAATTATAGGATATATATTTTCTGATTATATAAGGTTACTTTTTTCTGTAAAAATTGTGGCTGTAGCTTTTATAATAGGAGGAATTATATTTATAATTACTGAGTGGTGGTATAAAGATAATAGTTCTAATCATGTAAAAGAGGTTGAAAAAATAACAATGAAACAAGCTGTAATGATAGGATTCATTCAGTTGTTATCTTTTATACCAGGAACTTCTAGGTCAGGAGCTACTATTATAGGCGGAATGTTATTTGGAGTATCTCGTACAACCGCTACTGAATTTTCATTCTTGTTAGCTCTTCCAGTTCTTGGAGCTGTTGCGATATATGATGTCTTAAAAAATTTTGATATAATAATACAAGGAGGACACTTAGATATTTTTGTAATTGGTTTAGTTACTGCTTTTATTGTTTCATATGTCTCAATTATTTCTCTTGTGAGATTTATTGAAAAGTTTACTTTTAATATCTTTGGTTGGTATAGAATTGTGTTTGGAGCTTTATTATTAATATTATTTATATGAAAGAAAAGTATGAAGCTAAGTTTATGTTAGGTGTTGTTGGTTCTCATAATATGATATTTGATGAAAAACCACAGTATGCATTTATAGGTAGGTCAAATGTAGGAAAATCAAGCTTGATAAATATGTTACTGGGTCAAAAAAAGTTAGTTCGTTCCTCGTCAACTCCAGGAAAAACACAGCAAATTAATTTCTTTGATGTAGAAGGAACAAGTTATTTTGTGGATTTGCCTGGTTATGGATATGCAAAAGTTTCAAAGAAACATAGAGAAAAACTTAGAAAATTAATACTCTGGTATCTTATATCGGGTGAAGCTAACATAGAAAAAGTGATACTTATTTTAGATTCAAAAGTTGGATTGAATGAATTTGATAGAGATATAATAAATATTTTGGAGAAACATGGATATTCGTATGTAGTGGTTATGAATAAAATTGATAAACTAAATCAAAAAAAGCTACATGCTGCAATTCAATCTGTTCAAGATGAAATTTCACAAGAGATTGAAATTATTCCTGTTAGTTCAACTACGGGTAAGGGTCGAAAATTTCTTTTGGATAATGTGATAATATGATTACAGATAAAAAAAAATCAGTACTAGTTAGGGATGTAGTTTATATGATACTTATTTGGTTTATACTACTATTTGAATTATTTTATTCACTTTTTGTTGTGGGTAATTATCAGCATGTTTTTACTAGTGCATTAAGTATAGTTATAGTATCAACTCCTTTTGTACTTAAAAATAAATATGATATAAAATTGCCAAAATTATTATCAATATTTATAGTTCTATTTATATTTTCATCTTTATTTTTGGGTGAAAATTGTAATTTTTATGAGCATTTTTGGTGGTGGGATATAGTTTTGCATAGTGGAAGTGCTGTGGTTTTTGGTCTTATAGGTCTTGCTATACTACAAATGATATTTAAGGCACAAAATATAAAAGCTGCTCATGGAATTATTAGTTTATTTGCATTTACATTTTCTGTATCTATAGGAGCTCTTTGGGAGGTTGTTGAATTTTTAATTGATTTATCTTTAGGATATAATATGCAAACTGGTAGTTTGTACGATACTATGACAGATTTGATAGCTGATGCATTAGGTGCATTTATAGTTACCTTTTTAGCATTTTTGCATTGGAAATATCGACAAAAAAATTTTATAGGAAGATATATTGATAGTATTATAAACAAGTATTCAGATTAAATTTTGCTATAATAGATAATTACAGGAATTCCAATTTCTGTCCAATCATATACTGCCTTTGATGAGCCTATACCAAGTCTTACGCATCCATGTGAGACAGGAATACCAAGGTGATTTTCACCCTCCTTATAACCATTAGGCCATTCAGGTAATTCATGTAATCCGTATGAACCATCAGAGGTAAAGGCCATCCAATTTGGCATGTATAATCCATATTTTTTAGAAAAAGGTTTTGGAAATTTGTTGTAAATTTTGTGTGTTCCTACTGGAGTGTTCATGTCATATTTTCCACTTGAAATTAGATAGTTATCTACAATAACACCATTATCAAAAGTGGTAAGTATTTGATTTGTGAGGTTTATGTCAATATACTTGCCTTCAGTTATTTTTGCTTTCGTGTATCTCTTTGATTCTTTGAGTCTTTTGCTATAATCTTTTGACCACGCATCAGGTTTATCCGGCAGAGTTCTAAAAGAAGATGAGTATTTTTTTGTAAATTTGTCATCTTTTGAACTTTTTATTTTTATTGTAGCAGTTATAGTGTACTGAGTGTCAGCATTTAATGGTTTTGTGGGTAATATATGAAATTGTAGCCCTTTGTTGTTTATAGTTATAGGAGTTTCTGGCGTTAAGGAGAAATCGATATCAAATCCTTCTAATGATTTATTTATGGAAATGCTTATAGGATCTTCTATGTCTAAAATTACATCAATTGTTTCATTCTGAGGCAATATCTGAACAACTTCTGGAAATGAAATGACTTTAAAAGAGTGTGTATTAGAATTTAGAATTCTGAAATCTTTTAATTGACCACTTGGCGATGATATTGTGTATTTTGTATCAGGGTTCCAGTGGGTTACAGGGGTAAATGTTATTGATGTTGCGTCATTATTTATACTACCTATAACTTCTGTTTTAGGTAGTATTTTGAAATCAGAACTTAGAGTAGCTTTTGAAATGGGAGAGGAGAAATTTATAGTAAATGAATCAGTTGGTAGGATAGTTAGCTTTTTTTCACTAGAACTGTCTATCGCATAAATCGGACTTATGAAATTAATCCAAGTAAAAAATCCAATAGTGATAACAATAAGTATACCCAGGAAGAATGATAAGATTTTCATGAAGATGTTTTTATTTAATTATATAACGGTTTTAGATTTTTATCAAAAATCAAAGTAACGTTTTGATATAATGATATTAATTGTACATTAAGAAGATAGCACTAGGGATTTTTCATATAACCTGCATATTTGGTTAAGGAAGGTTTGAAAAACTAGCTCATTAGAAAAAATTGATAAAATATACGTACAAATAGCCTCTATTCATAAGGTTTTTTGTAAGTTATATTTCAAAAAAAATAAAAGTAGTGATTTTTAGAGTTTTGTAGAGATTTCTTAGGGAATGGCTTATTCACGAGTGAGGACTATAGCAGAAACTTCTTTAGCTCCGGCATTTTTTAAAATTTTAGCACATTCATTTATAGTCGAACCTGTAGTTACAATATCATCAACTAGTAATATAGATTTATCTTTTATTTTCTCAGGGTGCTGTATCACAAAAGCTCCTTTTAAATTACTGAGTCGCTTTTTTTTAGATTTCACTTTGACTTGTGAAGTTGTATATTTTTGTCTAACTAAACAAGTTGAGTTTATTGGTATAGTTAGTCCAATTGAATTGGCTAAGAGATCAGCTTGATTAAAGCCTCTCCATCTAAGTCTTCTATTGTGAAGGGGTATCGGCACAATTAAGTCAGGCGAAAGTAAATGAGAATTTGTAAGACCTTGAGCTATAAGTAATCCAAGGGGTTCACTTAATTCTTCAATAAATTTATATTTAAAATTATGAATAAGATGTTTAAGTAATTCATTATTATAAGAAGAAATAACAAAAATACCATTTACAGCAGTGTTTTTTTGACAATTTGGACAAGTTTCTCCAAGTGGTGTTATAACTTTTTTACAAATTCCACATTTTTGCTCGGTGAGTAATGGTAAAGTTGTATGACAGGAATCACAAAGCCAAGTGTCAAATATATTACATCCAATACATCGTTTTGGGATAATGGCATCAAGTACAAAATTAAATATTTTTTTAATAAGTTTTTTAAATGATTTTAATTTCATTATTTACTTGAGATATTTGTAACGTTGTAGTCTCTGAATTTTCCAATAGATATTCGGCAAGCTTCGATTCTATATTGTCTTGTATAAATTTTCGCACAGTTCTAGCATTCATCTTATCTTTGGTTTTGTTTGCTATTATATAGGTAAATAAAGATCTGTTTACTACTAATTTAATACCTCTCTTTTTTAATCTTTTTTCAAGTTCCTTTATGTCTTTTTTTGCAATGCTTAATAAAGATGACTTGTCTAGTGTCGCAAAGTGACATATATTATCAATTCTGGAAATTAACTCAGGTGAAAGTAATTCTCTTATGGCTGAATTTAATTTTTCTTTTGAATTATTGGAATTATCAAATCCTAATTTATCTATATTTGATGCACCAACATTACTAGTCATAATTATTATGCAATTACTAAAGTCAGTTAGTCTGCCCTCACTATCAGTTAATTTGCCATCCTCAAGAATTTGAAGAAGTAAATTAAATATATCTGGATGAGCTTTCTCTATTTCATCAAATAGTACTACACTATAGGGTTTTTTGCGAACTTTTTCTGTGAGCATTCCTCCTTCACCATGACCTATGTATCCAGCAGGTGCGCCAAGTAATTTTGAACTAGTATGTCGTTCCATAAATTCACTCATATCTATTCGAATTAATGATTCATCACTATTAAAAATTTCTTTAGCTAGAATTTGAGCTGTAAAAGTTTTACCAACTCCAGTAGGACCTAGGAACAAAAAAGAACCTTGTGGACGTGATTCTTTTGTTATACCAGTTGCACTTCTGAGAAGTGTGTTTGTGATAGTTGATAAAACATTATCTTGTCCCACTATGTGGTTTTTTAGAATTGATAAAGAGTTTTTTATTCTAGTTGCTGGTGTGGAGATTATAGCATCGTAGGGAGTTCCTGTTATATCTGAAACAGTTTTTGCAACATCAAAAATAGTAATTTCATGTTTTTTCTCCTTGTAACTTGATAGCTTTTTCTGTAATTGCTTGAGCTTTACCATAGTTAAATTTTCTTGCTTTTGAATATTGATAGCTTCGTCAAAATTTTTCTCAGAAATAAGTTCATTTTTTTGTTCAAGTAAATCACTTAACAAGTTTTCTAGATTATGTAATTCCAACTGCTCACCAGTTGCTTTATCTGAGCTTGTTATTCGTGATGCTGTTTCATCTAAAACATCAAATGCTTTATCTGGCATTTTTTGCTCTGGAATATATCTTGTACTAAGTTCAACAACAGCATCAAGAGCCTCTTTTGTAAATGAAACATTATGATGTGACTCATACACTTTTTTTGAATCCTTTATAATTTTTTTTGTTTCATCTAATGTGGGCTCATTCATGATAACCTTTTGAAATCTGCGGGCTAGAGCCATATCTTTTTCAATATGTTTTTTATATTCATTAAATGTTGTAGCTCCTATGATGGAAAGTTTTCCACGAGCGAGAGCAGGTTTTAAAATATTAGCTGCATCAAGTGTGCCTCCAGTATTTCCAGCGCCCATAATTGTATGAAGCTCATCTATAAAAAGTATAACATCATCTCTTTCTTCGGTTTCTGTGATAATATCTTTCAAACGTTGTTCAAATTCACCTCTAAAACTAGTTCCAGCAATAAGAAGTGTTAGGTCTAATGTTAAGATATTTTTACCGTGTAGATGACTAGGTGCTTCAGGTGATTTGCATAAATGAGCTATGTGCTCTATGAGTGCAGTTTTTCCTGTGCCTGGCTCACCTACGAGAATTGGATTATTTTTAGTTTTTCTTCCTAATATAGTTATAATTCTAGAAATTGTTTTTGAATTTCCAATAAAAGGATTCCTGTTCTCAGTTTCTGTGGAGTCTGTTGTGAACTGAGTTAGAGCTGAAACTTGAGAATCATCATCATCAAGACCAAGCATATTTCCTATGTGAGCTAGTGCATTTGGCATAGAATTTGGAGTTTCTACAGTAGAATTATCTTTACTATTTTTTTTCTTTAATTTTTCTGTATGATTAAGTATTTTTGAAATTGTATTAGTTGGATTTTCTAATAATGCGTAAGTCAGGTGTTCTGTTCCAACATAAGGATACTGAAAATCAGCAGCAGATGCAAATGCATTGGTGATTATATTGGACAACTCCTTACTGATAGGAAAATTAGAATCTTTTTTAAATTTACTTTCTAAAGGTTTTTTTGTAAAAAGAATTTCTTCACAGTAAGATTTTTTAACTCCAATATTTGTAAGTATTGTTGAACCAACGCTACCATGCTCAACTAATAACGCTAAAAATAAATGCTCTGGAAGAACCTCCTTTTTTCTACATTCAAATGCAATTTTGACTGCTCGAGCAAAGCTATCTTTTGCATGTTTTGTAAGTTTTTTTAAAATGTCCTTTTGAGATGGCATAAGTAATATTTGAGATTAATATTTCAACTAAAATAATACACTAATAATATAGTAAGAATAAGGTTTAGTCAAGATATATTACTGCTAATTCGAAAACTTCAATGACCTGCTATTAAGGCTATTTCTGATATTTTATAAGAATTATAATGTAGTGAATAATGTATTTATGTGTTGAAGAATGTAAAAAATAAATAATAGATTAAATTTTGTTTTTAAAGTTCTAATAATAAAAATTTTTACAGATAAGATTTATAAATTACTACGATACAGTTAAGTCACATAAAGGAATAGATGGTAATACTTCTATAGAATAATTGATTAGTTGTTTTTGTTCTAAAGAAGTATAAATAATGGGGTAAACTCTAATAAATTAAAGAATTTAACTAAGGGTTTATTGAGATATAAGTTTAATGAATATAGAGAATAAAAAACTAATTGTTCTCAAAACTTTCTTGAATTAAATCAGTCATCTGTTTATTACTGAATTGGGTTTTGAATTTGATTTCTATCGCACTACCAAAAAACTTTTCTGCATGTTTGATTTTTTGTGTTTCTTCATTTCTTAAACTTTCTTCATTTGTATTTTTTGTTTCAATGATGAAATATAATTTCTTTTTCCCATCTTCAAAATTCAAAACATAAGCAAAATCTGGAGAATAACTTTTTCCACCTGCAACAGGGATTTTAATTGAATTTTTAGGAATTTTTGAAAATACAATTACTTCACTTATTTTTGTTTTTATATTCTCTTTCTCTAATTCAGAATCATAAAATAATTCTTCAAAAATATAGTTATCTGCGACTTTTTCATCAGAATAAAATACTCCAACATCAGAAGTATTAATCTCATCTATTATTTTTCCGTCTGCACTTGTTAATTTTGTTGGATGGATAGAACTTGATACTTTTTGGTATTCTATTTGAAATTTACTTAATGCTTTATACATTAAATAATTATCAAATTTTTGTTTAAATAATCTAAGTATAGTTTGATTAAGATATTTATTTATGTTTATTTTGGTCTTAACAAAACATTTGTGCAAAGTTTTCAAATTAACATGTAAATTTTCTGATAATTGTTTCAAAAATTCATCATATTGCATTGTTGAAATAGGAGTTATATCATTACCATAAATAGCGACTTCTTCTCTTATTACAGCTTGATCATTTTCAATATCTATTTTTGCTATCTTTTCTTTTACTCCTTCAATTTCAAAAGAGGTGTTATTTTGTAGAAAATCTATAAAAAGTTCTTGAAATTTATTTTCATTTTCAATCTTATATTCTAAAACGACTTTTTCATTTAGTTTTTCCCATAATGCTTTTAATTCTGCATATTTTTCAACTCTTATTTTTACTTTCTTCTTTGTATCTGTTGCTTTTCTAACTTTGTTAGAATCTATGCCTTCAAAAATAAGAGGATAATTTGCTTTTATGTATTCAAAACCATTTTCCCTGAAATCATTATTTCTTTTGATAACACTTTCATTGTCTAATTTTTCCAATAAATCATCTTCGGAAATATTATATTTTTCAACTATTTGCTTTATTATTTCATCAGTTAATTTTTGAGGGGTATCTTCTCTTGAGATTGCTCCTGATTTTTCATTGATTTCATTTACTAATCTTTCAACAAAATCATTTTCTGTAAAATCTACAAAATAATTTAAGAAAAATTGCTCACTCTTTACACGATTTCCATATTGGTTTACTGGTAAACGAAGTCCACGACCGACTTCTTGCAATTTTGAAATTTCACTACCACTACTTCTTAATTTGCAAATTTGGAAGATATTTGGATTATCCCAACCTTCTCTCAATGTCCATTTAGAAAAAATAAATCTTCTTGGGTTTTCTAAATTAAGTATTGCTTGTTTATCATGTAAAATTTCATTTACTTCTTTTTCAATAGCTTCATCTTTTTCACTGTTATCTTTTGAAAAATATCCACCATGAGTTTTAGAAATATCTTTTAAAGTTTTTTCTAAATAATTTTTATAAAATTCATCTTTTTCACTTTTTAGTAATTTATCAACTTCTGCTTTTATATACTTTTCAACGGTTTTTCTTATATATCCGTCTTTATTTCTATATTCTTCGATATTATCAATAAAAAACAGAGTTAAGGGTTTTATTTTCACTCCTCTTGTAAGATATTCTTTCTCTTTTTCGAAATGATGTTTAATGGCTTTTTGAATCATTGTTTCCTGTAATGTTTCAGTATAAGAAAAAGGATTTATTTTATCTCCTTTTTTTAATTCCAATCCATTTGATAAAACAACAGTGCTTTTATTTAGATTTTCAATAAATAAATCAGTCATTGCATTATGGACTTTTTCTAAACTTTCTTTTTTGGCAATTTTAAAATGTTTTTTAATATTATTTTCTATTAACTCAAAACTTGCCTCTTTTCCATCAGAATTTACAAATTTAACTATTGCATTTTTTCCTGTTTCAAATTCTATAATGTGTCCGATAACTCCTTTTACCAAATTTCTATTAAAAGAATCAACAGCAGATAAAGTGTAAACTAAATTATGATAATCTTTGATTTTCTTTTTTTCAATTTTTCCAAACTCATTTTTTATTTTAATTTCTTTTTCTGGAAAGGTTGCCCCATACCTAATAATAAATTGAGGATTCATTTTTTGGATATTTTCCCAAGTGGTTTTTGTAGTTCCGAATTTATGAGGTTCATCAATTATCATAAAAGGTCTTACTGATGATATTGCTTCAAATGGTATAGTATGATTGTCTAACAAGGTTCTATCAAATTTTTGTTGCATTGTTTTGGAATTTATCATTCCTGCATTAATGATCAAAACTTGAATTTCATTTTTCTTAAAATTTTCTGAATTTACAAAACTACTCACTGCTGACGGAAAATAACTCTTTTTATTTTTCCCGCCTTTTTTACTCTCTACTATATGAAGTTGTAAAGTTTTTCCATATTGCTCTTTAAAATGTTCTCTTGCACTATCAGAGTTTAAAAAATCAATAGTTCCTGCTTTAATAGGAAGAGTAGGAACAACAATAATAAACTTAAAAATTCCATAAAGTTTGTTGAGTTCAAAAATAGTTTTTGTGTAGGTGTAGGTTTTTCCTGTTCCTGTTTCCATCAGTATATCAATGATATTACTTCTACCTTTTACTTTTCTTTCAATACTATTTTGCTCTTGTAAATCTCCAATATTATGAACATATTTAAAATCAGTATTTGTATCAAAAACTGGATTTACAAATTCTCTATTTACTCCTTGTGGTTTTACTATTCCCACACCATTAAAAACACCAACAGTTGATTTAACTGCTTGTGATTGATGTTCTAAGTTTTTTTCAAAGTTAAATTTTGCCATATCTATTTTTTAAACAATTTGTATATTGATACTTTTTCTAAAATATATTCCTTTTCCCTTTCAAGTTTTAAAATTTGGTTATTAAGTGTGGCAATCTCTTGATTCTCTTTTTTAGTTTTACTTCTTAAATAGATCTCCGAATCAGCTTTTATATTATCTACACTCTTTTTCTCTAAAATATCTTTGCTCTTTTCTATTTCATTATTAACTTTGCTAATCTTACGGACTGCTATAATGATAGAAGTGTAGAGTAAAATTAATCCGACACTAACAATCATTGTCGAAATTATAATTGCCATATTTTTAATTATTTCTAAATTTTCCATACTAATACCTCGTTAAAAAATCAATATCTATATGCTTTTTATTTGCATAAGATTTTATGTTTTCTGCAATTTCTCTTAAAACTTTAGACTCAAAATTATATCCAAAAGCTATTATTGTTGCTGGATTAAAATCTTTGTTACTATCAATTTCTTCTAAAAGTTTTTTAAGATTTTTTGTAGTAAATCCTTTATGTAATAAATACAATTTATTGTCAAAATAGTGTCCTATGTAATTTTTAGTTTTTAATTTTGAATTTTGAGTTTTAATTTGTTCTTCATCTTTAACTAAAAACTTATCATTAAAAAATAAACACTCACCAAGTTCTATTTCTTTTAAATCTTGAGTTAGTGTAATTCCATCGTAAGTTTTCCAAGTTGTTAAAAGAATTTTTAAATCTTCATCAGACAATTTACTTTCATCAAAAAGTGTTTGTTGTTCATCAAATTCTTCTGCTTCAAAATTATAATCTTCCCAAATTGGAGTAGTTTCAAAAATCTTAAAGCCAAAATCTACCTTTGATAAATCTTTATCTTTATTCTCTTCTTTTATTTTCTTTCCTGCTCTTATCAGTCTTTCTTTGGTAATTTCAAAAATTGTTGGATTTTTTACTTTTAATTCATTTTTTACAAAATCATAAGCAGTTTTGTTTTTCTTCTCATCGATTGGTTCTGGAAGTTGCACCAAAATATATTTTCTGTTTCCACCATCTTCTGCATTAAGTTGCATCACTGCATCGCCTGTTGTTCCAGATCCTGCGAAGAAGTCTAGGATTAGGTCGTTATTATTTACTAAAAAATTTGTTAAATACTTAATTAAAGAAGTTGGTTTTGCATAATCAAACATAGTACCTACCTCTGTGTTAAATAAGTTTGCAATTTCAGATGAAGCATCTTCATTGGTTCCAACATCAACATTTTTATCAATCATGGTCGATGGAGTTTTTGTTTTTTCTGCCTAATTATGTCTTAAAACATTAAATCCAAATTGTTTTGATAAAAATATTTTAGAGCCATTTTTAATTTCATTATCTAGAAATTCCTGTGTCCAAACAAATCTTCCTTCCGTTTTTAATTCACTTAAAACTATTCCATCTTTAATTTCAAAATTATTTTGAAAAGAAACACCAGTATTATTTTTTGCTTTAATTGAATTATAAATTCCATTATCTAATTTTGTCTGAATAGTATTTTTTGGAAAAATAAGTTTTTTTAAGGAATTTGTTCTTTTGACAATTGGTTGTTGTTTGTCTAAATATGCTTTTTCTCCTATAAAAACAATATCATTATGTGCTTTCTGATAACAAAGTATATACTCTGTCATCTTTCTTGTTTTTTTAGATAAAAAAGCTCCTTTCTTTTTTCTAATCCATACAAACTCTCCCACAAAATTCTCTTCCCCAAAAATCTCATCCATCAAAAGTCTTAATTGTGCTACTTCATTATCATCAATTGAAACAAAAATTACTCCATCATCTTTTAGAAGTTGTTTGGCAATATAAAGCCTCGGATACATAAAAGTAAGCCACGCAGAGTGAGAATTGCTTTTGCTTTGGGTAAAA
>CAMZLB010000064.1 GCA_947311515.1 Candidatus Moraniibacteriota bacterium
ACTAGTCCTGAATAAATTATACAGTAAATGTCGTTCTTATCGCCTAAACGACATCTATAATTCAAGCTTCTCCTTCTGAGTCTGTGTATTACATCTATTTTAATTTCGATATTTTTCTAACTTATCACATGTAATATTTTTATGTAATCTATACGAATTTCTATAAAATTATTTAATTTCTGTAGTTTTTTAAAATTAATTAATAATTCTTGTAAAGTTTTGCAAGTAATCACTACACATATCCTTAAATTTTTCATTATTGAATTTAATTTGTTAATTTATACAAATATTACTATATAATTATCAATCCTTAGAAAATAAAAAGCCTTATAATTGATATTATAAGGCTTTGTTGTGGTATCTTTTAATATAACAAACATAGGAAGTAGATTATAAAAGAATACCACAAAAATAATAATAGCATATCTACAAAAAAAAGTCAAGCGTTAACGAATTTACGTTTTTTTATAAAATAAAATATCTTTTATTGTTTATTCAAAACTTATTAAAGTCTTACAAAAATATTATAACTAATTATATTATTTAAAATCACAATACACTCATCATTACAGTTTTTGATACGTTCATTTTTGTATATAGCTCAAATTGAGCCAATCCTTGATAAACCAACATTTCTTTACCTCTTATAATTCTAGCTCCTACTGATAAAGCATCGCGTAAAAATAATGTTTTTTCTGGTGAATATACTATATCAAAACAAATTTGATCTTTATTTAGAAATTCTTTCGGTACTGGAGTTTCATAAATATTTTTTCCCATACCAAGTGAGGTGGTATTTATAACTATATTTGCATTTCTTATATCTTTCAAATTTTCTATAGATGAACTATCTGCTCCAATCTCCTGTGCTAATTTATTCGCTTTCTCAACTGTTCTATTATAAATTTTAAGATTAGCACCTTTTTCTACTACTCCAAATGCTACTGCTCTAGCCGCCCCACCTGCACCTATAAGTGCAACATTTTTATTTTTCAATCCACCTACTCCAAGCATTTTTTCTAATGGCAACACCACACCAATCCAATCAGTATTGTAACCTTTTAAAATTCCATTATTATTTACTATTGTATTAACCGCTCCTATTTTTTTTGCTATTTCATCTATTTCATCTAAATATTTCATGACCTCAACTTTATTTGGTATGGTGCAACTAATACCTCTTATATCAACTAATCTAACAAAATTTATAAACTTCTTTACATCTTTTTTTGAAATTTTTGCAGATGTAAAAAAAAATTTATCTTGAATATTTAGAAATTTATATCCAGCATTATGCATTTTAGGAGATAATGTATGCTCAATAGGATCACCTATCACCATGCAAATATTTGTTTGTTTTTTCATCTATTTTTTTTAAAATTTTATTTACCGATTCCTCCACACTATCTTTAGTTGTATCTATTTTAAAATCAGCTAATTTTTCATAAAATTTCTTTCTTTTTCTATATATTTTACCAGACTCAAAAATTAATTTTTCAACATTAGACTCTCCCTCATCTTTCATGTTATCATTTCTACTACTTAAAAGAGGTCTAGAATTCAACCTACTTTCCTCTGAACTTCTAATTCTCTCTAATAATTTACTTTCTATAGCATCTACAAACACAATAAGATTATCATTTGAATATTCAAAAGTCTTTGCATTTAATTCTCCATAAGTTTTATGTGAGTCATTTATCAAGACATCATTAACTCCTACTCCACCTCCAGCACTTATAACAATATCCTCTTCTAAAGCTAATACTTCCTCTAAAACATTTTGCTCGATTTTTCTAAATTCTTGCCAAGAACCTTTTTTTATAATCTCATCTATAGTTTTTTTAGCTTTTTTAACTATTAACTTATCCATATCAACACAATTAAATTCCAATTTTTTAGCTAAGACTTTACTAATTGTGGATTTTCCTGAACCTCTAAATCCTATAAGAACTATCTTTTTAAAATATTTTTGTTCCTTGGTTTTTATACCAATCTTTCCTAACATCTGCCAAAATTCTGGAAATGATTTATTCACTACTTGTTTATCTCTTATAATGATATCCCCAACCTTTGTCGCAAGAATTGCAAATACCATAGCAATCCTATGGTCATGATATGTTTCAATTTCTGCTTTATTTAATTTTCCACCAAATATTTTCATAGAATCCTTCCTTGCATCCACTCTAATTCCTATTTTTTCAAGCTCTATTTTCATTGCTTCTATTCTATCTGTCTCTTTATCTCTCAAGGTACTTAATCCAGTTATCAAAGTTTCACCACTCGCTAAAGCTGCGATAACTGCAATGCTCATAGCAGTATCAGGCATTTGCTCCATATTTATTTCAATACCTTTTAATTTACTACCCCCTATAATCCTCACACCATCGTTTAGATACTTAATTTCTACGCCCATTTTTTCTAAAACTTTTGGAAAATTTTTATCTCCCTGTGCTGAATTATTATTTAAATTTCTTACAGTTAATTCACCATTATGTATTGCTCCAAGTACGCAAAAATAAGAAGATGAAGACCAATCACCTTCTACTCTATATTCTCTAGCTTTATAACTTTCTCCTTTTTTTATTACATATCTTTTATAATCATCATTTATAACTTTTACACCAAACTCATTCATAAGCTTTATAGTTATATCAATATATGATTTTGAAACTTGTTCACCAATTACCTCTATAATTAACCCATCTTTTAAATAAGGTGCTATCAACATAAGAGCTGTAAAAAATTGACTACTAACACCTCCATTAATTTTAATTTTATTACCAATAATTTCATCACCATTTATTTTGAGCGGTAATGAACCTTTTTTGCCGATATATTCAATATTAACACCTATCTGTCTCAAACCATCTACCAATTCTCTAATTGGTCTCTCTAAAATTTTTCCTTCACCATTTAGTCGTATATCACCACCAACCAGAATTGAAAGTGCTGTAAGAAATCTACTAGTAGTCCCAGCTATTCCTGCAAAAATTTCCCTACTTTTAATATTTTTAAAATTTCCACTATTTCCATCAATTAATATATCTCCATTTTTCTGAACTTCTATATCTACTCCCAGATTCTTGAGAGACTGTATCATGTATTTTGTATCATCACTATGAAGCGGTGCAATAATTTTACTCTTACCTTTTGCTAATGTAGCCACTATAAGAACTCTATTTGTATAACTTTTTGAGCCTGGCATTTCAACCTCACAATTCAACACTTCTTCAAATTTTTCAATTTTTATATCACACATTTTTTTAATTACTAAAAATCTATTTATCTTTTATGCCTCTTAGTCTTTATGTAGCTTTCATAATCTTCTTAACTAGTAAAAATTTTACACTTTTTCCAATTTCCATATATTTTACAAAGCACTTTTTTCCTGCTCAATACTTAACACTTTTTAAAAGTAAAATGTAAAAAAAATTCTACCCAACTACAACACTACTAAACACGACCTTTCATCAAAAAACTATTAATTACTATACCCAGCATAATACATTCCTGTTTTTGATTTTAGCACATATATATATCTATTATTTATTCACAAAACCTTTTACAACTAATAATTCTGCAAGTAAAAGTGCTCCGCCAGCAGCTCCTCTTACAGTATTATGAGACAGAGACACAAATCCCCAATCCATAATATCATCTTTTTCTATTCTACCAACGCTCACACCCATACCACCTTCTAAATTTCTATCTAATCCAATTTGTGGACGATCCATTTCTTCTAAATATTTTAAAAATTCTTTTGGAGCCGTTGGAAGGTTATATTTATCAATTGGATTTTTAAAATTTTGGATTCTATTTAATATTTTTCTCTTAGTAACAAAGGTGTCAAAATTAACCTTTATATTTGCCAAATGTCCATCTAACACTGGAACTCTAAAACATGTTGCGGATATAAGCAAATTTGACTCATTGACTATTTTACCACCTTTAATACTACCAAATATTTTAAGTGGCTCTTTTTCTGATTTTTCCTCTTCTCCTGCAATATATGGAATGATATTATCTACCATTTCTGGCCAAGTTTCAAAATTTTTACCAGCCCCCGAAATTGCTTGCATTGATGTAACTAACACTTCTCTTGGCTTAAGGTCTTTAAGTGCTGCTAAAATAGAGACATACGATTGAATAGAGCAATTAGATTTCACGACTATCAATCCTTTATCCCAATTACGATTTTTTTGTTGAATTTGTATTAAATCTGTATGATGCTCATTTACTTCTGGTAAAATCATAGGAACATCTTTTGTCCATCTGTGAGCAGAATTATTTGAAACTACTACAACGCCTTGTTCTGCATAATACTCTTCAATTTTTTTTAATCTTTCTACATCCAAATCCATAGCAGAAAAAACTAAATCAACTTTTCTGGAAATTTTTCTCTTATCCTTTTCTACTTCTTCTATTATTATATCCTTAGCATATTCTGGAATTGTTTCAGACACCATCCACCTTTTATCCATCTCATTGTTATATGTTTTACCTGATGACCTAGGAGAAGCAGCTAAAACTACAACATCAAACCATGGATGATTTTCCAATAAATAAACAAACTTTTGACCAATCATCCCTGTAGCGCCTAAAATTCCTACTTTAATTTTTATATCCATTTAAACTTTTATTATGTTATTAATTTTTTATGTAATTCATTTAATACTTTTTCAATCTCTGTATCATCCCCTATTATAACAGCTTCTAATCGAACATTATTATTATATGGAAAAGCTCCTATTTCTATATTTAATTTAGAATTATAAATAACATCATTAAACATTCGAACATCCTTCCATTTAAAATTTCCAATTCCTACAATAATACTAATTTTTTCAAAATAACTATCTAAATATTTTTTCTTGAGTAATTTAATAGTATTTTCAAATTTATCTCTTTCAATCCTATCAATCACTATATACATTGTTTCTTTAGTGTTTCGTATAAGTACCATATTTATATCAAGTTCTCCAAGAATCTCAGTAACATTTCGCAAAAATCCTTGCCTAACTATAGATTCATCCTTAAATTTAAGTAAAATTAAATCTTTTTTTATGCTAACTAATTTTAAGCCCTGTTTTTGTGATTTACTTTGTTTAATTACAGTTTTTTGACTTTCATCACATATATAAGTAACCTCACATGGAATTTTGCTCATTCTTATATATTTCATAGCCTTCACACAAATCACTTTTCCAGACTCTTCTGCTTGAGAATATGAAATATTTTTTACAGTTTTTGCATTATTTACAATACGTGGATCAGCAGATAATACTCCAGCTACATTTTTCCATAAAATTATTTTTATTGCATTTAAAGCTGCTCCTATAAATGTCGCACTTGTGTCTGAACCTCCTCTTCCCAATGTCGAGGTTTGTCCACTGGGAGTTTTACCGCTAAATCCTGTTATTATTAAAATTTTATCACTACTTAACGACTTAATTTTTTCTGATACTTTTTTACTAGAAATTTCAAAACCAATACTCGCATCCAAAAACTTCTGATTTGTCACAATTCCAATTTCCTCACCACTAAACCGCTCCGCACTAAGATCTGCTTCAATCTCTAGAAAATATTTAAAATAAATACTAGAAATTTTTTCACCATATGAAAGAATTTTTCCATGGAAAATATCAAGCATTCCATAGTTAATAGCTGCTTCTACATCCCTTCTTAAACTTTCATAAATATCTTGAATTTCATTATGTGCAGACGTTATCACCAATTTATCAAAGTCAATAAAATTCAAAATTCTAGTATTTGCTTCTATAATTTTATCTACATATTGTCTTACAGAATCTGAGGAAACATTAATTTTATCTAGAGTTTCTATACTTTTAGATAATTTGACAAGCTCATCTGTAACACCTTCAAAAGCAGATACTATACTAACTGGTGTAAATCCCTCCTCTTTTTGCTGTATTAAATTTTTTTTTGCACAATTCAAAGTCTCCTTGGAACTCATAATTGCTCCTCCAAATTTATTTATAATATATTTTTGCATATCTATTTTTCTATAATCGTTTCTTTAATACGCTGTCCAAAATGTCTTCCTGATATTTCTTTTTGAACATAAGCCCTAACTTTATCTCCTTTTTTTAGCTTAACAATAGATATAAATCCTCCATCCTGTTTTGTAAGTCTAATAGTTTCAGCATTTTGCATAATTATAGAAAACTCTAATTCCCCTGATTTTGCAGTCACAAGAATCATTGGTCTTCTTTCTATTTTAACTCTACCAACTATTACTTCTTCTGTAGTACCGTTTTCATCTACTGCAAGTATTGTCATTCCACTTTTTAACTCACTTAGATACTTTGTTTTATCATTTGGAGTCAAGATGTATGCATGTACCGCTCCAGCATTTACACGAAATGGTCGTGGATCACAATATGGATTTTCTACATTTTCATTGTAAGCAAGAAACATAGCTTGGGAAGAATTTCCCACAAGAACTCCCTGACCAGGTCTTAGAATTGAAGAAGTGTCAATTGCAACTCTGTCGCCCATCCCAAGAGCTTTAGTTGATATAATCTCTGCATCAACCAGCTCTATTTTTTCATTCTTATTCCTTTTGATTATCTCTCCAGCTTTTTTTATTTCAGCGATATCTGTAGTCTCTAGTAATATCCCGTCTGCTCCAATTTCTAACGCTCCAAGTGCAAATTCAATTTCTTTCACATTGTGAACTTTTTGAATAACATTTTTTACCTTTGAAACTAAATTCTCAAGCGGAATTATAGTCCAATCTTTATTTGAAATTATCACTGGGATTTTTCCACCATAAGTAATTACTTTTTCTTCATCTATATTTTTAGTTATTTCAACTTCTACAACATCTTTTCCTATTACCAAATCTGCATCCTCACTATTAGAAATAATTTCTACAACAGCTAGCTCTCTTAATTTTTTTACCAAATCTTTTGGAACTTGGAAAGCTTGAAATCCTGACTCAATAGCGAGAGCTGCTAAATTTTTATCCCATTTATTTAATTTAAACCAATATTTCTTCATAAATTCTTAATTACCGTGAATAACTTTTCTAATTTTTTCTGTCATCTCTATTGGATTTTTATGTTGAAAAATATTTCTCCCAATAGATGTGCCAGCTCCTCCTACATTCATAACGCCCTCTATAGACTTAAGAAGTTCTTCTTCACTGCCTTTTGCTCCACCAGCTATAATAACTGGTATATCACAACCATTTACTACTTTTTCAAATGATTCAGAGCTTCCTGTATAACTCACCTTTACCATATCTGCTCCAAGTTCATATCCAGTTCTAGCTGCAATTGCCACATTTTCTTCATCTGTTTCAGTTACTATTTCTCCAAAGGTCTCTCTTCTGACATAGATCATAGCAAGTAATGGCATGTTCAATCTATCACATTCAGCTGACACAAATCCTAAATCAGCTATCATTTCAGAATCATAATCATTTCCGATGTTAATGTGCATTGAAACCCCTTGAGCTCCTAAGTCTTTTACTTCTTGAGGTGAAGCAACTAATACTTTTTTTAGTGCATTTCCTGAATCAGTGGAAACAGAAATATGTATAAATACTGGCAAATCTCCAATTTCTTCTTTACAATGTTTATAAATTCCTTTATGAATAACAATTGCATCTGCCCCACCCTCTTTAACTTCAGAAATTGCTTTATTCATATTTTCTAATCCTTCAATCGGACCAGAACTCGCCCCATGATCCATGGGAACTATCATGATTTTTCCTAGTTTCATTATTTTTTTCAGTGACTCTTTCATAACTTTACTTTTACACATTTATTATTAAATAATCCAAAAACACCAGCATTTATATTTAAAGCTGATGTTTTAATAGATATTTTTTGAAAATTTATATACAATTAAAATCAGCTTTTACCCATAAAGCCAAAAAACCAATAACTATTCCATTGTATACTCAATTTCTTCATAATTAAATTATAACACAATAAATAAAAATATAAAAGATTATTTATCCTCAAATGCTTTTATTTTCCAAAAAATAACAAGTACATAATTTAAGTTATATCTTATTTCTAAATCATTCTTTTTTACAGATTCTAAGAGGTTCAATATGTTTTATAAGTAAAAATTTCAAAAGATAAATAATCTATCTTTAAATTTTGTACAAAATTAATTTCTGATAAATTTTAGTATTTATATATTTTCAACATATAATAGATTCTGTTAACAATTGATCCAAATCCTAACCTCCTTAAAATCTTCTTTATTATTGTTCTTTTGCGGAAACATTTTTTAATTATTAGAAAATTTCATTTTTTAAGATTTTCTATCCTTTCAATTTCCCTGCTTTAGCTCCATTTTATTATTTTATAAATACCCCAAAACAATGACACCACAAAATTGTGTAGCAAATAGTTAATAAACAAAACTAAAACGAGATAATATGTTGTCCAGCCTCGTGTGGCTGGAAAGTATCAAGTAAAGACACTTAAATTACTTTGATATCACTTTCTAAATCCTAACCATGATACGACATTTGCACCGAGCGAATCTACTAAAAGTAAATAAAATACAATAATCCAAATTGTCGTTATTTCTATAATTATTAAGGATGGACTGAAAATTAGTATAATTTTTAGAATTTTTATGAAATGGATTTCGTAGGCAAATTTTAGGAATTATATTTTTTGGAGTTTTGTAGACATTTCTTAAGTTAAAAATTAAAAATTTATGAATGTTTATATTTTAAATTACATAACTATAATTTCTTCTCCTAAATACATTAAACTAAAGGAAAATATCCTTTAGTCTCCTCCGTAATATAAAAAATCAAATCTATTCCCCTTTTTTAGAAATCCTATCATCATTATACATCTTATAAAAAATTTTCTAAATTGCGTATAACGTTTAGAATATGCGATGTTTTGCGTAATGCAATGGAGCAAAATTGGGAGAGCGAAGTGCAACGAGTGAACCGCATATACTGTGTTGTGCGAGGGTGAGCGACCAAAGGGAGCGAAAGTGCAACGACCCCGAAGCGTATTTTTCAATATTTTTTCATTCCTTATTATTTTGTTGAAGAATTTTATTATTTTTTGAAATTTTTATTTTTTCCGTTTTTCTTTTTCCAAGAGGGATTAAGGGTGAATTGGAAAAAGAAAAATACCTTATTTGTTTTTATGTAAAATCTTACATGCAATATCACCTGTTATATCAGCAACATCAGAAACAATATTTTTTGCTTTTGTGTTTAAATCTTTTTCATTTAACTTTTTTCCAAATACTTTTTCAGTAGGAGATTCAAAAATACTTTTTACTGACTCAATTAAGAATTTTTGTGCTTCTCCTTCTTTTCCATTTTCCACAAGATCTTTAAAATAATGTAATGCTACAGCAACAGAAGATTTAAAATCATATTCTTCTTTTAATTTAGATGTATTTTTAAATTCAGAAGCAGAAAAGTATACCGCATAAATTGCTGGGAAAATTAATGTTAATCTAAGATAAAATGTTAACTTTATGTCTTCAAGTTTTCCATTTTGAAATAAAGGGCTTAATTGCTCAAAAACATAACGACCTGAATCTGTTAGAAACCAAATACTTAATCCCAAAATAATTAACCAAAATATAGATTGTCCAAACAACCATTTAGCTTTTGTATTAAAGGATTTATATAATTTTGTTCCAATTGCTTTTCCTAAAATGTCAAAAATATCATTTTGTAATTTAGTATTATTAGAAACAATCTCATCTGTTTTTTTCGTATTCTCAGTAATTATTGTAGTTAATTTTTCTTCACCTCTTTCTAAAGATTCTGTAACATTATTTAGCTCTGTTTTCATATTTTCTGTATATTCATCAATTCTTTCAAAGAATTTTAAAATACTATCCTTATTTTGTTCTGCTTCTGCTTTATAATCTGCGATGTTTGAATCACGATTTTTAATATCTGCATAACGCTCTTCAATATCTTTTTTTATAGATGATATTTGAGTATTGTTTTTTTCTGTATGAGTTAACAACTCACTAGCCTTAGTATCTTTTTCAGAAACTGAGCTTAAAATTTCTTTAGCTTCTTTTTTTAACTCCTCAGCTTCTTTTAATTCTTTGATTAATTCTTCATAACGATGTTTTAGATAATTCAGATTTTTAAGTTTTTCTTGATAATTTGGATAACCTTTTATTTTATTTTCCAAGTTTTTAATAATTTGTTTTATTTGTTGTACAAATTGAATAAAATTTGGAACATGATTTGCCCCATTTTTTATATTTGTTATATATGAATTTATACTTTGTAATTGGGATAATAGATTATTTCTTTCTTGGAATATAAAAAAGTTTTCAAATAGATTATTTCTATCTTTTATTGAAGATAAAATCACGTTAATAATTGACTCTAGTTCAATCAGGGCTTCTTCAAAATTCATTTCTTGGGTTTCTTGTTTTCCCCAGCCGTAAGAATTAACACTCTCTTTTAGCTTAAAAAGTTCAGAAAAATTTTCCGCTTCAATTAAATCTAAAATTTGTTGTGTTGTATTCTTCATAATATTTATAAAAGTTAAAAATTTATTTCCCCGACTTTGTTCTATTACACATCTTGCATAACATCTGACAATTTTCTTCTGTTGTTTTTCCTCCCTCGTGCCAAGGTTTTATATGATCTGCCTCCATTTCATTTAATTCAAAATGTTGTTCACATTTTGAACAAATACTTTTTTGTTTTTCATAAGCCTCTCTTTTTTGTTTATCTGTAAAAGCACGGATACTTAAATACTTTTCATTTTTTGTTAAAAGATATAAATAAATTCCTGATTTTTTCGTTACGTCTTCATCTTGCATGAGTTTTGTAATTTCTCCCTCTAATTTTTTAGAATCAAACTTTTCATCTTTAAAATCATTATATAAAAGTCCCCAAGCAACGCCTTTCATTTCTTTACGATATTTTGGAAAAACTACTTGAACCCAATCAATTACACTTTTGAAATATAACCATAATTCATTTGCATTCGGTTCATGTTGATTTTTTGACATATAGTCTTCAATTTCTCCATCACAAATCCAACTAATTGCCGTTTCTAAATATTCCTGACGAATTGATGAGCCTTTTAAATAATCACTTGCAATACTATGAGCAGGACAACCAGATTTACTAAAATATTTTTTTGCTTCTGTGAGCCAAGTTCCAGTGTAAATTGCATTTCTTAATTCTTGATCTGTTAGTTTTTCTCCTGCAATATTGATTGTTTTAAACCAATCTAGTTTTTCTTTATCATTTCCATCACAAAAATAAACCATTAATTTATAATCTAAAATTTGTTCTTTTTCTATATCCTCTAAATTATGAAAATATTGATAATTTAACGAAAATTTACCAATCACGTATTCACAAATACTAATTGTCCTCTGTTGTCCGTCCAAAACTTCATAAGTATCGTCTTCATTTTTTACCCAATACATCACATTGAGAGGAAAATCTTTTTTCACTGTTTCAATAACAGAATCTCTTTGTTTGTCTTTATAAATAAATTCTCTTTGATATTTTGGGCGAATATTTAATTTTCCATCAAATCCAACAACCCCATCTTCATCATTATTTACATATCCATTTACAACATCTCTGACTGGAATTTCTTTAAGTTCGATTTTCATAATTTTATAGTTAAAAGTTAAATTTTTTTGTTTTTGATAATTACACGAGCATAGATACTTGAATATAACTCCCCAGTTTCAAAATCTTTAAAAGCAGGTGTTTTTTTATCTGTTTTAGGATTATATTTGCGATATAAAGTTCCTTTTGCATTAAAAGTAAATTTACCTGTAGGTTTTCCAGTCTTGTCTAAAATCTCCATTTTTCTATTGTTAGAAAATTCAATAGAACCAACAATACCAAGCCCAAGTATCTCAAATTGATCAGGATTGTATTTATCCATAAATGTTATTGGAACGCCCATTGCTCCTTTATAATCAATTGGTATATGCTTTGTAATATCAATATTTATAGCATCATAATTTTCATACTTTGGATATTCTTCTTTATTATAGGTTTTAAATAAAATTAAATCTTCGTGCCTTTTTTTGGTATCTAAATTTGTAAACCAATTTACACCAGAAACTCTAATCATTCCTTCTTTATGATTTCCTGCGGTAGCATAATCTTCATAATGTTTGTTTATAAAATGAGCTGCCCCACCCTTAAAACCATATCCGAGCCAAATTTTATTTTCTTTAATAAGTTTAAAAATCTCTTTATAGGTTATTGCATTTTGATGACCAATTATTATAAATTTTTTATTATGTTCTACTAACTGAGCGACATATTCACGAAATAAAGAAAATGGAGGATTAGTAACGACAATGTCTGCTTCTTTTAAAATTTCTACACACTCAGGACTTCTAAAATCTCCATTTTGTTTAAGTGGAGTTTTAATTGTATCAAGTTTATCTATTTTTCCATCATTATTTATATCTCTAATAATTTCTAATTTATATGATGGTTTTTTTTGTTCAAAATGAGTTGAAATGAGTTTTTTAATTCCCAAAAATTCAAAATTTTGAGCAAAGTAAAAATAGAAATTACTTTCTAAAGGATCATCACAATTTAAAAAAATAGTTTTTCCTTTAAAATGGTCTTTATAATGTCCTAATTCTCTTTCAATATCAACAAGCTGAGTATAAAACTCATCTTTTTTTGCTTTAGCAGCTTGTTTTAAATTTGAATTCGATCCTTTTATTGCCATAATTTGTAATCTGTTTAAATAAAATTTCCTTATCTATAATATACTAATTTTTCTTAAATATTCAATTTCCTTTTCCCCTAAATTATAATGTTATTTTCTGTAGCGGAGCGGAAGAAAATATCCGCTTATCCCCCTCTTTAAAATTAGAAAAAATAAAAATTTCATTCCTTATTTTAAATTCTTCAACAAAATTTCCTTATTTCGAAAAAATTATTGAAAAATATGTTGCACAATGTTTCAGTATATGCGATGTTTTGCGGAACGCAGTAGAGCAAAATATGGGAGAGCGACGGCAGGAGCGAACCGCATATACTGTGTTATACGCCCCGACGACCAACGGTAGGAGAGTGCAACGGGGCGCGACTGAAAGGAGCGAGTCAAAAAATATTTTTCGTTCTTATTCATCAGATAGACTTTTCTCTATAAACTTTTTTAACGCTTCAACGTCTTTGGTACCTTTGTCGTAATGAAATGTATTTATCCCAATAGATTGAGCGCTTTTTACAGCTTCCTCATTATGTTCAAAATACACAACATCATCAGCGCTTAAATTAAAATGTTTGAGCATCATTTGAAAATACTTTGGATCAGTTTTTTCTGGATTGTGCTTTAATGTAAAAACTTCATAAGGCACATCGTTTAATCCAAATTTTTCCATTTGCTCATCATTGGCACCTGTCAAAATGATTTTCCTATTTGGAAACTGCTCAAGCATTTTATACATTTCATTAAAGACTCCTTCATCTTTTAAGACAAAAGCGTTGATTGCATCTACTAATATTGTTTTCATAATAATATTGATTATAAATTAAAGTTTATTAAGTTTTCTAAAGCCTATCTTTATTATTCATCTTGGAAAAATATTTTTGAATTGCGTATAACTAGTTTTTATACAAACTTTTTGTTTTTTAATGACAAAAACTTGTATGTTATGCGAACTTATGATATGCTTTTTGTAAATATGCAAAAGCATTTTTTAGGTTATTTTAAGTATAGTAGGTAATTTTAAAAAAACAATAAAAGTTTTGTAAAAAGTAGAAAATTTATTAAAATTAAGAGAACATTCTCCAAAAACGAGAAAATCTTATTTGTTTTATATTTCAGAATATTTGGAATTTTCTAAAGAGAAAATATCAAGAGTAAGAATGAGGATATTAAGCAATTTTATTAAAAATACTAGTAAAAAGCCTCCGAAAACTATCA
>CAMZLB010000065.1 GCA_947311515.1 Candidatus Moraniibacteriota bacterium
ATATTAACCAAATATTATGACTTCGAATTTACATTTGGAGCACCTGCATTTTACGCATTTTTAACAGATGATGGAAATACTCCAATATACCGTCTATATAACACAAGAACTGGAATGCAACTTTATACAAGAGGAATAGCTGACAGGGATAAGATATTAAACAAATATCATGACTTCGAATTTACAGATGAAGTTCCAGCATTCTATGCACAGACAAATTAAATAAAGTTAAAACACAAAAAATACTGATATAGATTCAGTATTTTTTGTATATATTGCTATAGTAATGGATAGAATTAGGACAAGAGATGTAAAGCATTATAATTTGGTCAATATAGGTGATAATGAATATACCACGGAAGAAAATGTAGATGACTTTTTAGAAATTACAAGGGCTATGGTACTTAGTTTTGACCGTTATAATTTTTTCAATAGTTTGATAGAAATGAACAATTTTTGCAACGGTTAGGGATGATTTGTCAAAAAGCTGTGGAACATCAGATACCTTTTTATGATTTTGTACAAGCTGTTGGAACTAATGGAACTAGTGCTAGTGAATTAGATTGGCGAACGCCTAATCTTAACGAAATGCGTTGGCTAGTTTATCATACCTTAGACTATGGAGCGCGAGGATTATTATGGTTTCAGTGGGATGCTGAGGATTGGGGTGTAATACAAAATCCAGATAGAGATAATATTTATACAAGTTTACAAGAGGTAAATCAAGAAATTAAATCATTAGGAGATGTAATGACAAAATTGAGAACAGCTGATGTTTATCAAGTTGAGAGTTAAGAGATCTCTGGGCAAACAGGAGAAGATAATGATAAATCTATTTATCCTGTGGATAATTATACTAATTTGACAGTAGGAATGTTTAGTGCAAATGACGCAAAATAGTATTTTATGTTGATAAATAAGAGTTATCCTATACCAGTTGATTCTGAGATAAAAATTCTTAAGGTAATTAATAATCTAGAAGTATTCAATCTAGAAACTAAAGCTTGGAAAACACTAAATATAAATACCAATTTTGATAGCGTAATTTTTACCTTAGAGTTAGAAAAAGGAAGTGGAAAATTGTTTAGGATGGAGTAACTAGGGAGTAATTAGTGATAATAAAATTAGTTTGTAAGTAGAGAGTATTGAAGAAATATCTATTGATATAATTACCTAAATTATATATAATTAGGATAATATAATAGTCTAATTAGAAATGGTATGAATAAACAAATAAATACAATGAAAAAAATATTTTATTTAAGTGTTATTGTGATATGGTGTTTAAGTGCTGAAGTTCAGGCTTCGGTAGTATTTAATGGGAATTTTGAAACAGGAGATTATTCTCAGTGGGATGAGTTAGAATGGAACACTAGCCGTCCTGAAGCAGAACAATTTGAAATAGTAACTTCACCAAAAAGAGAAGGTCAATATTCAGCTAAAATGACCGTACACGATGGAGATGAATTTGAAAGTACCGGAGGAGAAAGAGTGCAATTAGAAAGACCGGAAACTTACAATGAGAATGATGGAGATGAGTATTGGTATTCTTGGTCAACCTATTTTCCTAGCGATTGGCAAAATCTAACTGGATCACCTGATGATGACTGGCTTTTAATAGCTGCTTGGCATTCTAGCAACCCAGGTCCATTTGAAGATGTTTGCCAACCATTACAATTTGAAATAAATGGACAAAATCAAATTATAGTAAGAATGCTTACTGGTAACGTGGAAGGCTATGATTGTTACACTGGCCCAGGAACAGCTGAGTATTTTGATCAAGTAATTGTAGACTCCTTAGATCTGGGAGAATGGAATGACTTTGTTGTACATATTAAGTGGAAAGCAGATAATACTGGATTATTAGAAGTTTGGCATAAAAGTGGTAATGAAACAAATTTTGCTAGAGTTTTAAATAGAGAAAATATCCCAACCTTACAATATATCGGTGCTAATATAGATTCTCCTTATTTTATTCTAGCCCATTATCGTTCTGAACAACAAAGTCACACTTCAGTACTTTATCAAGATGGATTTAAACAGATGAGTAGTGTGAGTGATTTAGACGAACAGTATAAAATATACACAACACCAACAACATTAGCAAAAATTAAATTACTACCACCCACTGACAATGATATTTATTTTGGAGCCTTTCCTGATTTTGGAGGCCCTGAGGATATTGTTACTACTCAAAGAATGACAGATTTTGAAAATTTAGCTGGAAAACATCTTGCTTTTGCCCCCTTTTCTGTTAGTTGGCTAAATGGCATCATCTATCCACAAACTCATATTCATACAATAGCAAATCATAATGTATTCCCAATAATGCGTTTAATGCCACGTAGTGATTTTACTGAAAACCATGCAGAAACTGTATATTCTTTACAAAAAATTATTGATGGTCAATTTGATGTAGAATTAGAACAAATGGCTACAGATATAAAAAGTGATAATATACCAATAGGAATTGATTTTGCAGTTGAACCAACTGGAGATTGGTTCGGCTGGAGTGGTATCTATAATGGCGGTGGCACACTCAATGGATATGGTGATCCAACATATCCAGATGGACCAGAGAGATGGAGGGATGCCTATAGACACATAATTGATATTTTCAGAGCAAAAAATGTAGATAACGTAACATGGTTTTTTCATCCAGATATTCAAAGAGAGCCTGATGAGAGCTGGAATGATGCAAAAAATTATTATCCTGGCGATAATTATATAGATTGGATAGGTATAAGTATTTATGGTGCGCAAATACCTGATGTAAATGTTAATTCGTGGACAATTTTTTCAGATACTTTAGCTGATGGTTATCAAAGAATACTAGACATAAGCAATCAAAAGCCTTTTTGTGTTTTGGAATTTGGAGTAACAGATGATTATCCCTCTCACAGTAAAAGTGATTGGTTAAATAATGCATTTTCTACTATTTTGAATAATCCATATATAAATTTTAGTGCTATAAATTATTGGCATGAAAATTGGGAAAATGAGGATATTGGCTCATTTGAAACAAAACTACGAATTGATTCATCGTCTAACACATTAACAACTTTCAAAAATAATATAGACAATACTAGATTCGTATCAAATATAATATTGTCTATACAAAAAGCCCCAATATACCGTCTATACAACAAAAGAACAGGAGCTCAATTATATACAAGAGGAATAGCTGACAGAGATAAGATATTAAACAAATATCATGATTTCGAATTTACAGATGGAGTACCAGCATTCTATGCTTCTTTGACAAATGATGGAACAACTCCAATATATCGTCTATACAACAAAAGAACAGGGGCTCAATTATACACAATAGGAGTATCTGACAGAGACAAAATATTAAACAAATATAAAGATTTTGAATTTACGGACGGCTCACCAGCATTCTATGCATCTCTAACAGATGATGGAACTACACCAATATTTAGAGTCTATAACACTAGAACTGGAGTACATCTTTATACTAGAGGAGAAGCTGATAGAGATAAAATCTTATCCAAATGGTCAGATTTCGAGTTTACAGATGGAGTTCCAGCATTCTATGCATCATTGACTATATAAAATAAAAAAAAGAAATACTGATTTAAGTCATGACTTAGATCAGTATTTTATATTTGTAGATAACTTTTCCTTCCTTTTGATGTGATATTGTTAAATAACAAAAAAATAAATATGAAAAAGTTTTTATACATTTTGTCAGTGATAGTCATGATGTTTATAGCTGGTAATGTTTTTGCAGATAATGAAACGCTAATGTATCGTTTATATAATGTCAAAACAGGAGCTCAGTTATATACTAGAGGAGAAATGGATAGAGATAATATCCTAGCTAAGTGGCCAGAGTTTGAATTTACAGACGGAGCACCAGCATTTTATGCATCTCTGATAGATGATGGAAATACTCCAATATACTGTCTATACAACAAAAGAACAGAAGCTCAACTATACACAATAGGAGTATCTGATAGAGATAAAATACTAAACAAATATAAAGATTTTGAATTTACAGATAGTTTTCCTGCATTTTACGCACGAGTGAAAGAGGAGAAAGTAAGGTTTATCTTGGATAAATTTTTATTGAGTATTTATAACTCTCCCTATGCTTGGTAACCCGGTCCCTATCAAGATGAGGATTTTGATTATTATCAAAATGCAGGGTTTGATGCATCCTAAAGCAAAATTGACGAATTACACAATGCTGGGCGAAAGGTTATTTGCTATTTTTCTGCTGGAAGTTGGGAAGATTGGAGGAGTGATGCTGGTGATTTTCCTGAATCAGTAAAAGGGGATGGTTTAGATGGTTGGCCAGGAGAAAAATGGTTGGATATTAGAGATATTACAAATTTAGGTCCAATTATGGAAGCTCGACTTGATTTAGCTCAGGCAAAAAAGTGTGATGGAGTGGAGCCAGATAATGTTGATGGTTATACAAATACTACTGGTTTTCCACTCACAGCCAACGATCAGCTCACCTATAATAATTGGTTGGTTACTCAAGCACACAATAGAAATTTATCCATTGGACTTAAAAATGATGTAGATCAAATTAATGATTTGGTTGGAGCATTTGACTAGGCTCTCAATGAACAATGTTATCAATATAATGAATGTGATGGCTATCAAGTATTTATTACTGCAGACAAACCGGTTTTTGGAGTGGAATATGATCTAGAACCGTCGGCCTTTTGTCCGCAGGCAAATGCTAGTAGTTATTCTTGGTTAAAAAAGAATTTAAATTTAAATGCTTGGAGATATGGCTGTGAGGATTATGGAGTAAGTCGTGCCGATGTTGACCAAAATTCAACTGTTAATTCCATTGATGCGATGTTGACTCTTAGAGATTCTTTAGACCTAGATATGTCCAGCACAAATTGGGTAACAGGAACCCATACGGGAGATGTGAATTGTGATGATGATTCTAATTCTACTGATGCGATGGTAATTTTGAGAAAGAACCTAGGATTAGATATGAGTGGAACGGGATGGTGCGTGGGGTAATTAAGAATTTAAAATTAGAGAGTAGAAATTAAAGAGTACAAAAGTTGGTAAAATAAGAACTTTCTAAATTCTTAACTTCGTAAAATCCTAAACAAGAATCGAACTAATTCCTAAGTTCAACAATTACTTGCAATACTCTAAATAAATATTAAACTAATTAAATAATAATTAGAAAATATTTATGAGTAAAAAAAGAAAAAACCACCATTAGACTTAAGAGAAAGAATAATTATAGAGGTAATATGCAGAGATGGAACTAGTATGAGAAATATAGCTAAGGAATTAGATAGAAATGTTAGTACTATTTCCAGAGAAATAGATGGTAAACC
>CAMZLB010000066.1 GCA_947311515.1 Candidatus Moraniibacteriota bacterium
ATTCTCCAAAAACGAGAAAATCTTATTTGTTTTATATTTCAGAATATTTGGAATTTTCTAAAGAGAAAATATCAAGAGTAAGAATGAGGATATTAAGCAATTTTATTAAAAATACTAGTAAAAAGCCTCCGAAAACTATCAATCCCGCTTTAAATTCTATTATTTTTTTTATAAAGAAGTATTAAATCTAATAAAAAAATACACATAAAAGAAACTGGACTTGAGTTATTTGTAAACAGGAAAATTACAAAGACACAGGTAGCAAGGAAGTTAAATTTATATCAAACTTACCCAATATAAGAATAAATCTCACATTAAGCTAATGACTCTACGTCAATAAAAATTTGTTTTAATCTCATTACTTGATATAATTAAAAAGAAACCACAGAATTCTGAACATTATCCTTTCTTGCAAAATACAATCTACAAAAACTATACATAAGCAAAAGTTTTTGAAAATATATTTTAGATTTATCTTCTTAATTTTAAATATTGCAATCTTTCCTTACAAGGATTCTATGGTAGCTTTAAAATTATAAATATGAATAAATTATTTACTAAAATCAAAAATATTCTATACTTTCTAGGATTTTTTACCTCACTTATGGTTACAACTCCTATTGTACAAGCATCTTGTACTTTTAATGCAACTTCAGAGGAATTCTTCACTAATTCAAAAACTTCTGAAAAAATAACTCCAATTTACAGACTATACAACAAAAGAACAGGTGTTAATTTATATACCAGAGGCTATGATGATACTATAAAAATACTTACAAAATGGTCAAATTTTGAATATACTGATAATTTACCTGCTTTCTGTGCATCTCTTACTCAAAAAGAGAACTTAACGCCAATCTACAGACTTTATAATACTAGAACCGGAGTACACCTATATACCAGAGGAGAAACTGATAGAGACAAAATTTTGACAAAATATAGAGATTTTGAGTACACAGATAGCATCCCTGCTTTTTATGCAAGCTTAGTGGATAATGGTACTACTCCAATCTATCGACTTTATAACAAAAAAACTGGAGCACATCTGTATACCATAGGAATAGAAGATAGAGATAAGATTCTTGCTAAATGGTCAGATTTTGAGTATACCGATAGCACTCCTGCTTTTTATGCAGACATTCCGACAAACGGCGGCAAAGAAATAATTATCGAAAATCTAGGACCTATTATTTCCATAGGATTACACGAATATTCCAAAAAAGATTTAGCCAAGAATGAATTAACTTTGAAAGCCACAGCACCATTTAATATATTAGATAAAGATGATACTATCGTGGGTACAGTAGATGCAGATTCAAAAATATATATATCTTATATACATGATGGAAACTTTAAAATAACACTTAATAATGAAAATCTTATTGATGAGATAAATAGTGAAATTACATTTCTAGCTACCAACATTGAAGATAAGAAAACTATCATATTTGATGTAAACAGACCAAATTCCCCTTTTGATAGGTATAGACATGGTATGCGAGTAAGATTTGCAGAAACTACAGACACAATTTGGCTAATAAATGATATTCCACTTGAACAATATGTCTGGGGAATGGGAGAAATAACTGGCACAGGTAGCGTGGAACACAATAATGTAATGACTACAGCATTTAGAACATATGGGCAATGGAAAATAATTTATTCTACTAAATATGCTTATGCAGGTTTTAAAGTAAATGCAACTCCTGGAAATCAATTGTATTATGGATATGATTGGGAAATTACACACCCACGAATAAGAGAATCAGCAGAGAAAACTCATGGTACAATCGTATATGATGAGCATGACACAGTTGCTATAATCCCTTATAGCTCATGGACCGATGGCAGAACTCGTAGTTGGAATGAAGTATGGAATGATCCAAATGATATATTTCCACATTGCAAGGGAGTACCCGATCCATATGGCAAACATAAATCAAAAACAACGGCACAATTAAAGTATGAAGGAAATCACATGGTTGGATTGAGTGCACACGGTTCCTTATCGATGGCACAAGATTATGACAAGTCATGGAGAGAAATACTTAATTATTATTTCTCAAATATAACATTAAAGAAAAATTATTAATCTAAAGTTTATGTGGAAAAAAATTGTAATATCACTTGTAATACTGCTCATATTTTTATCGACTTATGGGTTGTACATATTTCTAAAAAATAACAATACAACGGATACAGTTGAACTAACTAATAAACCTATCCTAAATAATAAAGATAATATACAATCTGAAAAAGAAAACAATGAAAGTCCACGCGAAACACGTGCATTTCACATGAACAAAAGCGATTGCAAAAATGAGTGCTCCAATTTCAAAAATGACTTAAGAGGATTACATTATTGTCAAAATTTTTGCGGACTACTTCCAGTAAGGGAAAGAGATATCGAAGAACATTGTAAAGATTTAAACAAAGGATTACCTCGTGATTACTGTTTTCGTGATAAAGCAATAAGTGCAAAAGATATGAACATTTGCTCTTCTATAAGTGATCGCGGAGTAAAAGAGCATTGCGAAAATAGAATAACAGAAGATATTATTGATGAACTATTTTAACTTTAAAAAAATCATAATCAGCTTAAGGAATATCTACAAAGCTAATTTAATAGTAAAAAATTAATAAATTAGATCTAAAATATATTTTCAAAAGTCTATATTTACAGGGTTTTTGTAAGTTATATTTTGAAAAAGAATAATGGAAAGAGTCATTTTAAAAATTTTACAGAGATTCTTCATATTAAGTGACCTACTTTACAGAAAACTATCAAATTAAGAAATATCTGTAAAAAGATATACTTCAAATATTTTAATTTCTGATGTAACTGATAATGAACTTCTTTTGTTATATAAACTATTATCGATAGTATAGATAGAGTCCCTAAATAGAGAATTTTAGCAATTAAGAGATTTTATACAGACTCTAAGACTTTATAATACTCAAACTAGTACATGCCTTTATGCGAGAGATTTTTAAAATGATAGAAATAAAACACTAAACAAATACTCTATATTTATTTAAATTTACAAATAACCAACTCACTTTTATTTAAGTCTTTTTCTTCTGCAAAATTAAATCAAAATTTAAGATATTTCTTATCATTAAGTTCTTTTGGTAAAAATGTCTGATTTTTATTTTCTTTATCCGTAGCTTTCGGCGTATACACATAACCCTTTCCGTATCCCTCTTGTTTCATTAATTTAGTAGGGGCATTCCTCAAATGTTTTGGTATGGGAATATTTCCAAGTTTTTGTGAATCTCTTAATGCTTCATTGTAGGCATCGTATATGACTACAGATTTTTTACTTTTTGCCATATAAACTACAGCCTGTGCTAAATTTACTCCACACTCTGGCATTCCTATAAATTTACATGCTTCATAAGCAGAAATTGCTTGAGGTAATGCAAAACTATTGGCAAGTCCTATGTCTTCACTAGCGAATCTAACGATTCTTCGTGCTATATATAAAGGATCCTCTCCTCCCGCAAGCATTCTAGTTAAATAATAAACAGAAGCGTCAGCATTACCTCCTCGCATAGATTTATGAAGTGCTGAAATTATATTAAAGTGCTCCTCTCCACCTTTATCATATAATAAATTTGATTTTTGCAATGCTTGCTCTATACAATTTTTAGTAATTTGTATACTATTACCATTTTCATCTAAACTAAGTAAAAACTCCACTGCGATTTCAAGAGTATTTAAAACAGTTCTAGCATCTCCATTTGACAATACTGCTAAATATTCTTTATCTTCTTTTTTTTCAAAATTTACATCTAATTTTCCTAGTCCATTTATCTTATCATCCATTGCTTGATCCATAATAGATTTTAACTCTACTGTAGTGAGTGCCTCAAGCACAAATACCCTACACCTTGAAAGTAACGCATTATTTACTTCAAAACTAGGATTTTCTGTAGTAGCTCCGATAAGAGTTATTGTTCCATCTTCAACACTACTTAAAAATGCATCCTGTTGAGATTTAGTAAATCTGTGAATTTCATCTATAAAAAGCATTGTTTTTGTACCAAGTCTTGCATAGCTTCTTGCAATTTCAATGGACTTTCTCACATCTCTTACTCCAGAATTTATCGCTGACATTTCTATAAAGTGAGCTTCTGTTTCATTTGCAATAATTCTAGCTAGAGTAGTTTTACCAGTTCCAGGTGGTCCCCATAAAATCATAGAAGGAACTTTATCATTCTGTATTAAATCTTTTAGAATTTTTCCATTCCCTACTAAATGATTCTGTCCTATGTAATTCTTAAGCTTCTTCGGACGCATTCTATCTGCCAATGGTTTTCGTGTATTCATATACTATATTATACATGAATATTAATTTATAAAAACCTGACAATTTAACTCACATTGTAAAAAGACATTATATTTGATATACTAATATTAAGATTTAAAAAATAATAAAAATGTGTTATTTTGTGAAATTTTAAAAGAATTTAAAAAGTTTAATTTAATATAAAACAATATGAACAATAAAAAAGGCTCCATTAGTATAACATTAATTATTGTAATTGTGGTAATATTGGGAGCTACTGCAGCTAGCATTGGATATTTTGCAATAAAAAATATATCCCCTAGTGCTAACGAAATAGAAAATGACTCAAATGTTAAAATTGGAAAAGATGGTATAAAAGTAAATGTAGGTGATGATCTAAGCGTTGATATGAGTAATGATGTAAATAATGTTAGTAAAGTGAGTACAGTATTAATATTTGATGCATCTGGAAGTATGTCACAACAAATTACTGGAGGACCTAGAATAGACGTTGCAAAAAATGCAGTAGCTGATTATGTTGAAAGCTTGGATGATGATGTTAGTATAAGTGTTGTAGCTTATGGACACAAAGGAGACAATACCCAGAGCGGTAAACGAGAATCTTGTGCAGGCGTAGAAGAAATTTATTACATGGGATCAGCTAATGATTCGATTATCACAACCAAGGTTAATAAACTAAATCCAAATGGATGGACACCTATTACTGCAGCGCTACAAAAAGCAGAAAAAATTCTAAGTAAGACAGATTCAAAAACAAAGCACATCCTACTCTTAAGTGATGGAAAAGAAACTTGTGACGCAGATCCTGTAGCTTATGCAAAAGAACTTAAAGCAAAAGGAATTACTATTGATGTTATAGGACTTGGTGTTGATAATAAAACCAAAATTCAGCTAAATAATATTTCAATAAGTGGTGGTGGTGAATATCTTTCTGTAAATAGTGAGAATGATTTGTCAGTAGTTATAGATAACATGGGAACAAAAATCAATACAGGCAATATTTCAATTGATTTAAATGATACAAATAGTAAAATTAATGTAGGTGATGACATAAAAATAAAAAATGGAAAGATTAAAATAGAAGATGCGGGTACAGAAGTTAAAATAAATTCTTCAATACCATCTTTTTAAAAAATATTTTAAAGTAATCGATAAAGATCTGCAAAAACCCTAATCAGATCACAAACCTAAAAACCAACCTTTGACTAGGTTGGTTTTTGATTTTTTTAAGTATTTCAATCTAATTTAGTATAATTATAATTTACTACTTTTTCACCATATTATATCATTTCTAAATATCCTATAACCAATATCTCCTGAAAATCCTAATACTATAAATTTTAAACTAGTTCACTTACATCAACTATTGCTTTTTCTATCTCTTCAAGTGTTGGATTCTGGACTGCATTATAACTATTCATTACTTTTTTAATAGTTTTTGGTATATCTAAATATTCACACTTTCCATCTAAAAATCTTGCCACCATCACATCATTGATAGAATTCATAACTGCTGGCATAGTACCCCCGATTTTCATAGACTCAAAAGCGTAATGTAAACATGGAAATCTATCCAAATCTGGTTCAGCAAACGTATAGGATGTATTAAATTTATGCCTTTTGATAGACTCGCCCCATCTCTCAGGATAGCTAAGTGCATACTGAATAGGCAACTTCATATCAGGCTCAGAGATTTGAGCTATTATAGAATTATCAGAATATTCTACCATTGAATGAATTATACTTTCTGGATGTATAACCACTTGAATATCTTGTGGAGCTATATCATACAACCACATAGCTTCTATTACCTCAAATCCCTTGTTCATAAGAGTCGCTGAATCAATGGTAATCTTTTGTCCCATTACCCAAGTTTTATGTCCTAGAGCATCCTCAATTGACACTTTTTTTAATTCTTCCTTGGAATAGTCCCTCAAAGCTCCTCCGGAACACGTTATAATCAATGACTTGATACTCTTGTTATCTTCACCATTCAAACATTGAAAAAGTGCACTATGTTCAGAATCAATCGGCATTATTTGTGAACCATATTTCTTTGCCTCTCTCATAATTATTTCTCCAGCTGCTACAAGAGTTTCTTTATTTGCTAGTGCTATATCTCTACCTTTTCGAATAGCTTCAATAGTAGCTCGGATGATAGTAAGTCCAACTGTTGCAGTTATAAATGTATCATAACCGTCCATATTTGCAATCTCTTCTAGCATGTTAGGACCAGTTATTACTTTTATACTTACTTTACTTTCCAAAATTTTTGCCTTTTTTTTATTTGCTACTCCTACAATAGTGGGATTAAATTCTTTAATTTGTTCAAATAATAAATCTATATTACTGTCCGCACTAAGTGCAAAAACTTTTAATCTATCAGGATATTTACGCACAACATCCAATGTTTGTGTGCCGATAGAACCAGTACTACCCATAAGTGCTATTTGTTTCATATTTTTATTTAAATAAGTTAATGAAAAAGTTTAATATTTTTTTCCAAAATCCAGTTTTTTCATTTTCATCTATAGGAGTTGTTAAATCAAATTTTACAGGAATAATAAAAGTTTTATCATATTTAGGATTATTAGAAAGATTTGTAGATTTAAATATAAGTTTTCCAGTTTTTTCTGAATTTATTTTAAATTCTAGTTTAGATTCAAAATCTACAGATTTTTCTGTCATCCATTCCCCCTTTACGTCTAAAGTAGATTTTGCAAGTTCCCTACCATTATCAGCAATCAATTCAACAGTTCCTAGTATTCCATCAATACTAAACCAAACTTCATCAGAACTTCCTTTAATGATTAAAGGTGAGCTAATAATTTGATTATTTTTTATATTAATTGTAGGATTTCCATTAGGAACTAATACTTCCATCTTACATCTACCTTCTTCTATATTTTTAGCTGATTCTCTATTGGCTATACACTTATTTTTAAATGTTATTTTTTTAGTATTATTGCAGAGTGCTTTTTCGCATTTTATACTAGTTTTTATTTCTCCGCAAACTGGATCTATTTCATCTGAACATTCTTCACAGGCACCTTTTTTAATCAATTTTTTTTTATTATTTTTTAATTCACATATATTTGAATAAGTTTGCTCTTTGGAGCATGTCTCGCATATTGAGATAGACTCTCCACATACTGGTAAATTTCCTTCAGAACAAGCTCGAAGTTCTGAAATTTTATCAAGATTATTTAATGCTTCTGAAATAGTATTAAATTTTTCATTCAAATTTAAATGAGTGGTACTTAAACTATCTGAAGCATAAATATTCCAAATATCACCAATTTTAAATGAATCATATTCATAACCACATGCAGCACTTGAGGATGGAGTATTAACAAAAATTTCTGAAGTATTCAAAATATCATCTCCCTTATATTTTTTAATAACTTTAAACTTAATTATTAAAGTAGTTTCTTTTTGTAAAACATCTTTAACTACACCTACAAAGACATTTTCTGTGTCTGTATAATTTTTTTCATTACTTGGAGGCCAATTAGGATTAGGCGAACATGCAAAAGAAACCTTTGTAAATATTATTAAAAATAATACTACTAGAGATAAACTTAATAAGCTTTTCATAAATTTGTTTTAAATATCAATTAGCTATCCATATAACTAAGATAGTGTTTTATACTAAGAATTTAAACTTGCTATCATAGATATTTCCACAAGTGCTCCTTTTGGTAGTTGTAATCCTCCAATAGTTTGTCTCGATGGAAAATAATTATCAAAATATGTTGCATAAACTTTATCAACAGTACCAAAATCATCCATATTGTCTAAAAATATTTCTGTTTTCACGGCATCTGAAAAATCTAACTTTTCTGATTTTAAAATATTATACAGATTTTCCATAATTTGTTTAGTTTGCTCTTTAATTCCAGACACTAGCATATTAGTATCTGGATTTATACCTATCTGACCAGATAGATATAATAAATTTTCAGTTTTTATTGCCTGACTATAAGAACCCACTGCATTAGGAGCCTCTTTTATATTAATTATTTTATTCATTTTTTTTAAATTAGTAAATCAAAATACATATCATCTTGTGTAATATCTTTATATTCAAAAGAATTTTTGTCTATTTCCAAAAAAGTTTTTTCTAAATCAAATTTTGTCTTTGATTCAAGTCCAATCAAAACAGAACCAAATGTTTTTGATGATTTTTTAAGATATTCAAATCTTGATATATCAACACTATTTTGTAGACAATTTAAAAATTCTTTTAAAGCTCCCGGTCTTTGAGGTAATCTTAAAATTATATATTTTTTTAAACCAGAGTATTTAAGTGACTTTTCTTTGATTTCAGGTAATCGTTCAAAATCAAAATTTCCACCAGTTATAACACAAACGATATTTTTGCTTTTTATTTTTGCTTTAAGACTGTCATCTTTTAATGCATCAACTGACAAAGCTCCAGCAGGTTCTAATATTATCCCATTATGAGTAAGAAATTCAAGAATAGTTTCTGATAATCTACCCTCTGGTGATATAATAGTTTTTTCTTTTAGTAAGTCTTTTAGTATTTTAAAATTATAATCTCCTATTTTTTTAACAGCAGCACCATCTACAAATGTTGAAATTTTATCTAATTTAGTATTTTTCCCATTTTTAATAGAAACATCTAAGCTGTTTGCATTATATGGTTCAACAGTGATAATTTTTGTATTAGGAGAAATTTTGGAGAAATATTTTGAAATTCCAGCAGAAATACCACCACCACCAACAGGAACAATTAAATAATCAATACTACCTTTTATCAAAGAAGAATCATCTAAAATTTCTTTAGCTACAGTTGCTTGTCCTGCTACTATATCTGCATCATCAAACGGTGGTACAAAAATAGAATTTTTATCTTTTCTTACCTCTTCCTTTGCTTTTTTTTGTGCATCATCAAAAGTATCTCCAGTAAGGATAACCTCCACAAATTCCCCACCCCAATATTTAGTCATATTAATTTTTTGATTTGGAGTTGTTATCGGCATATATATCTTTCCTATTCTTTCTAATTTTTTACAAGAATATGCAAATCCTTGTGCATGATTTCCAGCTGAAGCACAGATAAAAATTAAATCTTTGTTACTTATATTTTTTTTGTGATGAGCATTTATAAAACAATATGCACCTCTAATTTTATATGAACGAACAGGTGTCATATCCTCTCTTTTTAGAAAAATGTTTGCATTAAATTTTTGAGACAAAAAATGATCCCTTTTGAATTCAGTAACATCAAAAATTTCTCTTACTAGCTTAGTATTACTTTCAACTTTATTTATAAATTTATCCATAATTAATTGTTATTATATTTTTTGATATGAGCCAAATGTTTTAATTTCCTTTGTATAAAAATTTAATTCCTCTAATGACATAATCACTTTTTTATCCTTTAAATTACCCTCAAACTCCAAAAAGAAAAAATAATCAAAGTATTTATTTTTTATTGGACGAGACTCAATTCTTGTTAGATTTATATTATTTGTGGCAAATCCACCTAGACATTTATATAGCACCCCAGATATATCTCTAACTGTAAATATAAGACTTGTTTTATAATAACTATCACCTCTTAAGTTATTTTTTTTAAAAATATTATTATCAGTTTTTCCTATTACTAAAAATCTAGTAGTATTATTTTTTGAATTCTGAAAATTTCTTTTTATGATTTCCAAATTATAGATATTAGCCAACACTTCTGAGCCAATAGCTGCTTTATCATAAAAATTATTATCTCTAATATATTTTGCAGAAGATGAATTATCAGAATAAGGTACGCCATTTATTTTATTTTTTTCTAAAAATTTACTTACCTGAGCAATAGCTTGAGGATGTGCATAAACTTCTTTTATCTGACTAATATTCAGTTTATTAGACGCAAGAAGTACATGATTAATTGGCAAAAAATATTCGCCAATTATTGAAAAATCATACCGTGGAAACATATCTAGTACTTGAGATACAAGTCCCCCGCTTGAATTTTCTATGGGTATAACAGCTAAATTATCATTTTGAATAAATTTAAAAATCTCTTCCAAAAATATAAATTCCACAAACTCTACAGATTCATAAGAACCCGTAAAAATTTCTTTTGCTGCTTGGTTTGTGTATGAACCAAATAATCCAAAAAACCCTACTTTCATATAATTAATTTATTCTGAATTTCTCTTGATTCAGTAAATATCACTTCAAAAAAGTTTTTTATAAATTCTTCATCTATATTATATTGTTTCCCTAATTCTTGTTTTTTGGATATAATTTCTAATTCTCTATTTTGATTAAATATTTTTAAATTATTTTCTTTTTTATAAAAAGCAATTTCTTTGACTATTTGAAATCTTTTTTGAATAAGTATGATTAATTGTTTATCTATTTCATCAATATTTTTCCTATGTTCCTCTAAATTCATATTATTATATAAGTGAAAACCAATTTCTACTATCTAAACTTTCAACAGAAACAGCTTTTGTATATATTTCTTTAATTTTTTTAGGAATTTCATTAGTAAATTTTATACTTTGACCACTTTGTAGTGATATTTCATTTATGATAGTAACCTCAGAAGCAGTCCCAGTAAAAAAAGCACCATCAAACTCCACTATTTCTTCTGGAAATATGTCTCTTTCCAACAAAGGATAATTTAGTTCTTTTGCTATTTCAATTACTGCACTTCTCACCAATCCTGCAAAAATCCTATCTTTTTTTGGTGTAAATATTTTATTATTTTTTACAAAAAATATATTAGCAACAGCTCCTTCTGCTATAGCTCCAGTTCTGTCCAGTAACAAAGGTTCATCAAAGCCTGAAGCCTTAGCTTCACCTGTTGACATATATGAGTTTACATAATGACCACAAATTTTAGCATCATGAGCTGTAGTTTGTTCTGAAATTCGCCTAACTGGAGAAATTTTTACTCTTACAGTATCTGATAAGTATTTTTCCCATGGAAAAGCTATTATAAATATTTGCGTATTATTCTTACCTACTTGCATTCCAGCAAATGAATCATCTAAATATACAAGTGGTCTGATATAAGCTGATTTTAGATTGTTGACACAAAGCAATTCTTTGCAAATTTCTTGAATTTCTTCCTGCGTTTCTTTTATTTTTATAAAAAGTTTTGAAGAAGAATTAAACAATCTAGCAATATGTTCTGGTAACTTTCGGATACCTACACCATTTTTTATTTCATAAGCTCTAATTCCTTCAAAAACACCTGTCCCATAATGAAGTGTATGCGTCATAGGAGAGACAGAAACCTCTGACAATTTTTTGTATTCTCCATTTTGATAAACGATTAAATTTTTATCTAGCATAATAATTATATTAATAGTTTGTATATATAATACATCTTTTTTAGTTTTATTTCAAGCTATTTCACAATATTATTTGCAATTTCAAGTATATTTTTCTTATCAGGATGTCCATCTTTTTTGACTTTCTCTATTAATTTACCAAAATCAAAATCAGAAAGTTTAATTCCCTCACTCATCTTTTCTTCTACTACTTTTTTTGCTCTTTGCCACTCATTTTCATCATCTCCAGACAAAATATATTTTACAAACTCATTTGCTAAAATACTATGTTCATTTCCACTTTTTCTCACAATCTTTAGTGCTTTTTGCATTTCTTCTTTTGCTTTTTGTTTATTGTCTTGCAAAAATAACACTTTTGCTGAATTACCATAAGACAAAGGATTTTGTGGATCTAGTTCAATAGCTCTTTTATAATCCTCCATAGCTTCTTCATATTCTTCTAACTCGCCTTTAGCATTTCCAGAATTTGCTTTTATGCTATATATAATATCCTCTTTAGCTTCTTCGTGTCTACCTAATTCATTTTTCATAATTCCTCGGTTATAATAAGCAGAATAATTTTGTGGATCTAGTTTAATAGCTTTATTAAAATCCTCTATAGCTTCTTTATATTCCCCTAAATTACGTTTAGCATTTCCTCGGTTATAATAAACATAAAAATTTTGTAGATCTAGTTCAATAGCTCTATCATAATCTTCTATAGCTTCTTTATATTTTTTTAACGCATTTTTAGCATTTCCTCGGTTATAATAAGCAAAAGAATTTTGTGAATCTAGTTCAATAGCTCTATCATAATCTTTTATAGCTTCGTGGTATTGACCTTGAGTTACATGTTTATTGCCTCTACTTATATATTCACTAGCAGTAAGCTCTTCAAAGTAAAAATTATAAGAATTTTCTCTTTCTTTATTGTTTTTTAGCCACTTTTCTCCAATTTTTGTATCCTTAAACACAATAGAAAATATATCAGAAAAATTAAAAATTTCCTTAATACTTTTCTCCTTTTCTTCTTTTGTTATATTTGCAGATTCAGAAAATAAATCTTTTATTTTTTGTAAATTACTTTTTTCTTTTTCTGTGTTGTTTTCTGATGTTATATATTTATAAGCTTCAGTGTTAAACATTTCAAATATTCTCCATATAAAAATATAAAATAAATATTTTTGTTTATCTTCCTCTAGTAGATGAAAATCAAGAATCATTCTATTTAAAATCCTTTTTATTTTACGAGGATTTGCTAACGTTACTTTTTTTATAATATCTATAATTTCATTAAAATTTTCAGTACCAATTTTTGATGATTTTTTGATTTTTTTAAGAGAGTTATTATTTTCTATTATTTTTTCTATAAATTCATCAAGTCTTTTTTTGTGTGGTGGAATCAAAAAAGGCAAATTAATTATTTTATCTAAATATTTATTATTTTTTATATTTTCTTCTGAAATTCCGTATTTATCTCTGTAAATTTTTTTCAAATAAGATTCTAAATTTTCTTCTGAAATAGCCAATATAAAAAGCATTCCTTTTTTATTCAAAAGTAATTTAATAGCTTCCAAAATTTTAAAAGCATTATCAGGACCACAACGATCCAAATCATCGATAAAAACAATAATTTTTGTTTTTTAATCTAATTCTAAATCCTCAAATGCTTCTTTATATGTTGTGAAATTTTTACAACGCCTTTTATTCTGTAGGTCGGTATAATTTTCTATCGCTTTTTCACTATTAAATGATACAGGACCAAAGTTAACAGAAAGAGCAGAAGGAATGCTTTTTGCTATTTGAATAATTTTACCCCTTAATTCTTTTAGTTTTTCAGAGTTAGATATAGAATCAGCAATCGTTGCTAAAAAGGGAAATAAAATATGCTCTTCTCTCTCGTATTGCCAAGCATTAAACCATACTGTTTGTATTTCTTCCTCTGTTTTATCTTTATTTTTATCTTTATTTTCATCATTAATTTTTGCTTCGACTAGTCTCAATAATGATGTTTTACCATTTCCCCATTCACCTTTTACACCTAAAGTAAAAGGGCCGTTGGTCCCTTTGATGATATTTAACAAAATATCAGCATATTTATCAAATTCCAAATAATCACTATCTTTTTGATATACTTCGATATCTGAAATTAGATTTATATAATTTTTATTATCTGTTGACATTGTTATTTTTTATTCAATTCCTAGTTGACCTCTAAATTTTTCAAATGTTTCTATAGCTAGAATTGCTCGTCCATGTGAAATTTCAAAATCAGGATTCTTAATAATTTCATTTCTTATTTTATGAATTTCTTTTATTTTTTCAAGTGATTCAAATGTTTCTTGTGGGATATTATTTATCCTTTCTGAAAAATTATCCCCTTTATATCCCTGTCCTACAAGATCTTTATCTACAAATTCTTCTGCTTCAAGTATTGCCAATTTCCACTGACTTTCATCATTTGAATCTAGCCTTGAACAAATTTTTTCCCATGATTTTCCAGTTTTTCCCGTTCTTTTAGGTATAACATCATCTCCATATTTTAGCTGTCTAATCTTTTTAGAAACATCACCTAGGTAAAACAACATAATAATATCCAAAAAGATAACAGTACAATAAAATCCGATTATAATCTTTATGATAAGAAATGGAGTACTATCAAAAAAAGCAACTATAGTACCCAGTGTATCTATAGGTGCTTGTTCCGCTGTAGTCGCCACATCTGAAAACTCATTCATATTTTCTTCTTAAAAGTTTTTTTCAAAAGTAAATGCCGCATTCAATATACCCTCCTCATCGAACCACTTGCCAAATAATTGTCCTCCAATCGGTAAATTTATTCCATCAGTTTCCACTGTTCCTATTGGATGAGATATAGCTGGAATACCTGCTAGATTTGCAGTTATTGTATAAATATCAGATAAATATGCCATAAGAGGATCAGATTTTTCACCTATTTTAAATGCAGTTTCTGGTGTAGTTGGAGTAAAAATATAATCAACTTTTTTAAAAGCTATCTCAAAATCCTTTCTTATGAGTCCTCTAATTTTTTGAGCTTTTTTATAGTATTCATCGTAATACCCAGAACTAAGAGCATATGTTCCAAGTATCACTCGTCTCTTTATTTCTGAGCCAAATCCAGAACCTCTAATTTTACGATAAAAGTCTTGAATATTATCAAAATCTCCTTGTTTAAAAGATAATCCATATCGGACACCATCATAGCGAGCTAAATTTGAACTAAGTTCTGATGGAGCTATAATATAATAAGTAGCCAATGCATATTCCGTATGAGGTAACGAAATATCTATAATTTCAGCACCACATTCCTTGTATTTTTCAACTGCTTCGAAAAATTTATTTTTTATAGACTCATTTAAATTTTTTGACACATATTCCTTTGGAATTCCTATTTTTTTACCTGTTAAATCCCCCGAAAGATAATGTTCATATATTCTATCACTACTGTGAGCACTAGTAGCGTCTAACTTGTCTTCACCAGCGATACGAGTAAGTACAATAGCAGCATCTTCTACGGTTTTCGTCATGATACCTATTTGATCCAAGCTAGATGCATAAGATATTACACCATATCTAGATATTCTTCCATATGTGGGCTTGAGTCCTACAATTCCACAAAAACTAGCTGGTTGTCTAACTGAACCACCTGTATCAGTCCCAAGTGCCCAAACTACTTCTTCAGATGCTACGGCAGCTGCACTACCACCACTTGAACCTCCAGGTACTCGTGTTAAATCATATGGATTTTTTGTTATACCAAATGCACTGCTTTCTGTGCTACTACCACATGCAAATTCATCGCAATTTGTTTTGCCCACCAAAACAGCTCCAGAATTTTTGAGTCTTCTGGTTACTGTTGCATCATAACTAGCTACATGATTTTCAAGAATTTTTGAACCTGCAGTAGTTTTTCCTCCTGAGACAGATATATTATCCTTTAAAGCTCCAGGTAATCCAGCTAATAAATCTATGCTCTTACCTGCTTTAATATTATCATCTATTTTTTGTGCATCTTTCAATGCTTGTTCCTCAGAAATAGTTATAAAAGCATTTAAATCTTTTTCTTTATCTTTAATTTTATTTAGATAATTTCTTGTAATTTCTACTGAAGAATTTTTTTTATTTACTAAATCCTTGTGTAATTTCTGAATAATACTCATAAATTTATAGTACGTTTTTTACTCTAATATGTCGTCCTGCTTTATTTGGAACATTAGATAGAATCATTTCCTTTTCTTCAGAACTTATATCTACAGATTCATCTTCTCTATATACATTGGTCATTCCAGTTATATGTCCTATTTCATCAGCGTTTTCTGTATTAATTTCTTGCAATTTATCAAAATAAGATAGTATACTTTCTAAATCTTTACTAAAGTCTAATACCTCTTTTTCTGTTAATGTTATTTGTGCCAAATTTGCAACTTTAACGAGATCTTTTTCTGATATTTTTTTTACCATAACGAAATTATTAATATCTAATACTACTTATTAGTATACGTGAAAACATCAAATAGAGCAATTCACGTAATTAAAAAGAGTAATCAAAAACTTTACATTTCCTAATTTAGGTTTTATTTAAAAATAGCATAAAAACCTCTTTTGAAATTCTTGTATTGTTTTCTTTAAAATAAGCACATTCTATTTTTTACCTTTTTAAATATACGGACTACTTTAAAAAAGTGCTATTATAAATATTACAGCCATAGTGATAAGTAATACAATCTTAAAGACTGAACCAAGTATAAATCCTACAATAGTTCCAAGCGCAGCCTGTAAAGACTCTTTCCATAATTTACGCTTCGTGTACTCACCTACAAAAGCTCCTACAAATGAACCTATTATCGCACCAAATATACTACCAACAACAAATCCAGCTAATCCTCCAATTATAGATCCTACAATACCATACATACTTGCACCAAATAATTTTGCACCTAAAATATTTGAGACTAAGTCAACAATAACACCAAATAAAGCTATAAATCCAGTAATTATAACTATATTGATACCAATATTTTCATGTTGTGAAAAAATCGTATATATGAAAATACCAAGCCAAGCAAGTGGTAAACTAGGAATAACTGGAGCAACTATTCCAAATAATCCTACTATAAAAAATATACCTACAACACTCAATAAGACAAACTCTAACATATTTTATTTTTATTAATTTACAGATTTTATTTTGAAAACTTTACATTCTTCCAGAAATTATTCTGCCTACAAACAGTTTCATTTAAATTCACATTTTTACCAATAATTTCTTCAACTACTTTTTCCATACGCATACCCTGTGAGCCTTTTACTAAAATTAAATCATTTTTCCTAATCTTTCCGTAAATTATACGTTTAGCAATAATAGGAGAGTCACAGAAAAACAAATTTTCATCCAAGATAAAATCTTTTTCAAGAAGTATATCTTTATGAATTTTAAAATTATCTCCAACAAAAATTACAAAATCTATTTTTTTACTAGCTATTTTTTTTACTATTTTTTCATGACCTTCATCAGAAATTTTCCCTAGTTCAAGTATATCTCCAAGAATTGCAATTTTTCTCATTGCTTTTATATTAGAAAGAGAGTCAATAGCTGATTCAGTGGATTCCAGAGAAGCATTAAATGTATCATCAATTATCATGGAATTATTTATTCCCTCTAAATATGTCATTCTACTAACTGGAGGCTTATATGATTGTAATTTTTGTGCAATATCTATCATATTCATTTTATAAATTGATGCCACAGTTATCGCTGCAAGAATAGGATAAATTTGATGTACAGCGATTACATTTAATAGTCTTATTGGAACACTATTTCCATTATAATTTATTTTAAAGGATATTCCATGCAATACATCATCATGAAAATTTAAATGAACACCAGTAGAATAAAATGTTGTTTTTTTATTCGTGCTATATATATAAGTCGGACAAATTAGATCTTTTTGCACTTTCATAACACTGCTATCATCGCCATTTAGAACCACGCCACATATTTCATTGTTGTTACTGCAAACAACTGCTCTTGCAAGTTTAGATTTTTCAATAGCAATTTCATTCAAATTATCAAAAAATTCATAATAAGTTGAAGAAATCTCTGTAACTACAGCCACAGTAGGTTTTGCAATTTCAAGTAGACTATCCATATCACCAATACTATCCACTCCATATTCCAAAATTAAAATTTGAGGATAACTTTTAGATGTAAATTCTCTTAGAAAAATTCTACATATTCCAATAACTCCAATAATTGATTTATCTATAGATTTAATTCCCAGTATAGCAAGAGATAGTCCTATTTCAGCATTTTGATTACCATAAGCCTGTCTAATACTAAACTCATTTTCGAGTAAATGTGCTACAACATTCTTTGTTGATGCTTCACTTGATGAACTAGTAATTCCAATAACTTGTGGATTTTGTTTTTTAAGCACAGTCTTTGCAAGATATATCACACCTTTCCTTACTATTTTTCCGAAAACTGAAATTTTAAATTTTTTCATAATTATTTTTCAATACTCTCAGTTGGAATTATACCATAATGTCCAAATAAAAACTTTGCTATCCTGCTAAATGTCGGAGCTGCACTAGTTGCTGCCCACTCTGCATTTTTTGGATTTATATACTTTACAAGCACTACAAATCTTGGATTTTCGATTGGACCATAACCCACAAATGTTGTAATTTTAAAATCATCTCCTTCATAACCACCAGAATTCTTTTTTACTACTTGAGCTGTTCCAGTTTTTCCGCCTAATCTATACCCTTTCACCCCCGCAAGTTTTGCATGACCTCCCGATATGACTTTTTCAAGCATAATTCCCATACTATTGCTAGTTTCTTCACTTAAAACTCTATGAATTATTTGTGGCTCCATTTCTTTATTTTTTTTATTATCCTCGTTATAAATTTTTTCTCTAACTATCCTAGGCTTCATCATATTTCCGCTGTTAGCTATAGCGGAATAAGCCGTAATTAGCTGCAATGGTGTAACTGTTATTCCATGTCCAAAAGATGCTGTATAATACTCAGTATCATTGTATAAATTATCTAAATTATGCAAGTTACCATTTGCCTCCACTGGTAATTCTATTCCCGTTGCTCTACCAAAACCAAATCTTTCTAAATATTCTTTAAATTTTTTATTTCCTATTAACTGTTCTATATATATAGAACCTGTATTTATAGACTTCTCAAGTACTTGAGTCATTGTCTGCAATCCATAAATTTTACCCTCTGAATTTCTGATTTTATAGCCACCTATTTTCACAATACCAGTATCTGTATAGGTTGTATAGGGTGCAACTTTTTTTGTATCTAATCCAATTGCCATCGTAATAGTTTTCATAACTGAACCAGGCTCATATTCATCACTCACCATACTATTTTTAAAAACAGAAATGTCATCCACATATCTATAATCATTCAAGGAAAAGGTTGGTATATTCGCCATAGCAATAATATCTCCATTATTTGGATTCATCACAATAACGCCAGCTTTTTCTGCTCCATATTTTCTTAAATCCTCTTCCAAAATTTTTTCAACCTCTCGCTGTACAGTGTAATCAATAGTTAATTGTAAATTCACACCATTTTCTGGAAAATTTTCTTCCTTATCACTTATACTGAACCAACCTCCTGCATTATTAACTTCTTGCTTTTGCCAACCATGTGCACCATTTAATTCATCTTCAAAATACGCCTCTATTCCGTACTTTCCTACGTATCCACGCTCTTTCCCTTGACCTACAAAACCTATAACACTCGCAGCCAAAGTCTCTCCAGGATAAAATCTCAACCTTTCCTCCTTAAAAAATAATCCCGGTATAGCTTTTTTCTTAATTTCCTCTTTCTCTTTTTCTGTAATTTTATGAGCTATTTCCTCATAGGGATCATTTATCTTATTTAATTTTTCTAAAACCTTCTCTCTAGAAATATTTAAAGCTTCTATTTCAGCTATTCTATATGACACATTTTCTCTTTCTTCATTTTTTATATTACTTGGAGATATGTATGCCATATAATATTTACGATTAACAGCTATTGGATAAGGATCCAATTTATCAGATAAAATAATCTCACCTCTTTGTGCTATTAACTCTTTCCTTGAAAAATGGTTTTTTTTTGCAATATCTGAATACTTATCATGCTCTACTATTTGCATTGTCCATAAACGCCACATTATAATCAATATTATCACAAAAAATAATGCAAGAACTACAATATATCGATTTTTATGATTTAAAAAATCATTTTTTTTTCCTAAATTAGTACTTTTTTTCTTTTTATATTTTTTCATAACTATTTCTAAGAATTCCTAAACTTAATCTAAGATACAGAATATCACTTAAACCTCATAACTGCAACACTTTTAGTAATTTTAAATTTATTTCCTATCTAAATACCTCTTGTTTTCTTACTAAAATTTTTAGATTTTTGCCCAATATAGTAAAAGTTAAGAAAAAATATTTAGAACTTGTCTAAAATTTATTAATTTTTGAAAAATTTTTAAATTTTTCAACAGAAATTGTACAAATTAAAAAAATCTAAATGTTTTGACGAAATTTTAATAATTTGTGATAAAAATAGGGAACTTTTTAGTAATAAAAAGATTTGGACAAGTTCTTAGTTAAAAAAAATGTAAATAATTATAAAATTAAAAGTTTAGATGCACTCTAAAAATCCTTGGAAGCTACAGATCTCCCTTCTTCTTTTATGGTTATATATTTTACATCAATAATTTGTTTCATATTTTTCTCCTTTATAAGTTTCTCAGCACTCTCTATAGTGCTTAATTCCGCAACCAAGATAGACAATTCTTTATATTCACTTTCAGTTTGTGCAATTTTTTCTTCTAATTTATGAATCTCTACACCTCTTAATGAGCTTGCATTTGTCACATATGTATAAAATCCAATAATAATTATCACGCAAAATAACAGTAGTACTCCACTACTACCAAATCCTTGCATTAACAAGCCACTATTGTTATTTTGTGTTTTCTCTATACGAATTCTACTCCGTACATATCTTTTATTTTGTTTTCTCTTTCTTTTTATCATGTCTATAATTACGCACCCCCTAAGTGCTCAAGTACAACACGTCTTTTTACTTTTAAACTTTTTCAGAAATAATTAAATAATATTTTCAATCATTAATTAATTTACTTTTTGTGCAACTCTAAGTCTTGCGCTACGTGATCTAGGATTACTTTTTATTTCCTCTTGTGTTGGAGTTATTCCATTCTTAGTTTGTATATCAAGGATTTGTTTTCCATTACACATACAAACTGGTGCATTTTCGGAACATTTGCACATCTTTGCGTATTCTTTAAAGATATTTTTTACAATTCTATCTTCCCCTGAATGAAACGATACTGCACCTAGATATCCGCCTATTGGAAGTATTTCTATAGAATCTTTCAAAAAAGTCTCTATTTCTTTATATTCATCATTTACAACAATTCTAAGTGCTTGAAAAGTTTTTGTTGCTGGATGAATTTTATTTTTAAAACCTTTTGTAACCTCCACAATTATTTCTGACAATTCCCCTGTCGTCAGAATCGGTCTAGATTTAATTATAGCACCAACAATTTTCTTCGCTCTATTTTCATCACCATAAATTCTCAATATTCTTACAAGCTCTTTTTCTGAAGCTTCATTTATGATACTTGAAGCAGGTTTTCCAGTGCTGATATCCATACGCATATCAATCAAATCATCCGATAAAAAACTAAATCCCCTATTATCTTCTTTGAGCTGATCAGATGATATTCCGAAATCTGCAATTATCCTTTTAGGTTCAATAGAAAGCTTTTTACAAATATTTTTTATTTGTGAAAAATCCTCATGTACAAATGTGATTTCATTGCTTAAATCTGGATAAAACCGTTTAAACCTTTTAATAGCTATCAAATCCCTATCGATTGCAATCACACGACCACTCGGCATCACGGCCTGATGAAAAGCACGGGTATAGCTACCACCTCCAAGAGTAGCGTCAATTACAATATCTACACTTTTATTAATATGCATTTTCTTCATAACTTCTTCAAGCATCACAGGTTTGTGAATAGACTTTAATATCTCTCTATTAATCATTTTCTCAAATTAATCTAATAATTAAGATACTCTACCTTTTATTTTCACTATAACTAATGCCTTATATTAATATATTACACTATTTTTTAACACTTAGCAACTAAATTTGCTATATATTAAAATACATGTTAGAATTCTTGTATATGTATTAGTTGATTGTGTCCATCCTTTCGACTATATGTTTTAAATTATATTTTCAATAAACAATCTACAAAGATATGAAAAAGAATATTCATCCAACGTATTATTTACAAGCAGACATTACATGTTCATGTGGTGCACAATTTATTGCAGGCTCAACTAGTGAAAAACTAGTTGTAGAATCTTGTTCACAATGTCATCCATTCTTTACAGGAAAGCAGAAATTTATGGACTCTACTGGTCGTCTTGATAGATTCAACAAAAAACGTAAGAAGTCAGATGAAATCAGAAAACAAAGGGAAAATTTAAAAACAAAAAAAGAGAAAGATATTGATAGAGCACAGAAAAATAAGGAGAGGCAAGAAAAAAAAGAAACTGAGTCTATGATCACAAATTAATATACATATAAATCGAATATAGAAATCCATATCTTACGTAAGTATGGGTTTTTATTATACAAAAAAGATAATATAGTGTATCATTAAGAGAAGCTATTAATAA
>CAMZLB010000067.1 GCA_947311515.1 Candidatus Moraniibacteriota bacterium
AAATCCCCAATTTTTTAAGTAAATCCCAAAAAACCCATAAAAAGAGTAGAAGAGAGATTGAAATCCAAGGGAGGTAGTTTGTGGGTTTAGCTCTCTTAAGAGTATTTTGAGCCTCTGCTTTCTTTTTGTAAATGTTAGACACCTCTTTATTTATGGATTTGTAGAGTTGAGAGAGTTTTAAATTACAATGGTTCTGAATTTTTAATGCCTTTTCTTTGTTCTCAAAATCAACAACCACACCAAGAATCTCTTTATAATAAGATATTTTTTGATAAACATCATCACTTATTTCTACTCTAATCATCAGTAAATAGGAGAGTATTTCTGGGGCATAACAAGCTTTTAATGACGCTTCTAATAACAATATTTTCTTAGTAATATTTGGCTCTTGATAAGCTTTTTCGTAGAGTTTATCTGAACGTTCAATATTTTGTAAATTACAGTTTGCTAAAAGAGTAGAAGATAAAAAGATAAAAAATAGTATAATAAATTGCATAAAAATATTTTACAAATAAAAGATTAAAAAAGGATATTAATGAGGAAGATTTTAAAAATACTGTTGCTATTTCAAGCATTTATTTATGCTAACAGTTATGCACTTATTATTGGAGTTAATGGAAATGGTCTTGTAGGAGCAGAAAATGATGCCAACTGTATGAAAACACTACTAATAAAAAAAGATATTAAAAACATTACCATATTAAAAGAGAAAAATACTACAAAAAAATCTATTATTAGCAAATTTGCTTCTATTACAAAAAATGCAAAAGAGAGAGACTATGTTTATCTATTTTTTTCAGGTCATGGAACAAATGAAAATGACCCTAATATTGATGCTAAACTAAAAAAACAGCTAAAAGATACGGGAGCGTTAATTCCTTATGGAGTAAAAAAAAAAGATTATGAAAGTTTGATTGTTATCAAACGAGATTTGGTTAAATATTTTAAAGAACTTGAAAGAAAAAAGGTTAAAACAGTCATAATTTTTGATGCCTGTTTTGCAGGAGGTTCATTTAAAAATGTTGCAACTCCCAAAGAAGGCTATTTATCACTACCCTACAATAAACCAACACGAAATAATAGCAATTATCCTTACAAGTACATAGTCTTTCTAAGTGCATCAACAAAATTAGATACAACAGCCGAATCAAGTCGTAAAAAAAGAGGTTTTTTCTCGATGGCAGTAACAAAATGTCTCGACAAAAATAGTAATATTAATGGTTTGTCTTCATGTATTGATAAAGAGTATCAATTTAAAGGAATTATTTTACCTAAAAAAAGTAATGTCTCACTTTTTCCTTTATAAAATATTTTTTTTATTTTAGGGGAATTAGCATCCTCTAATTAGTATAACCATAAACCAATAAAAGGAAACTCATGAAAAAACTTATACTCCCCTTACTCTTAAGCCAACTAATTTTAGCTGATTGTAGCCAAAACCAAAGGCAACAAGCCCAAGATTTTTGGCTACAAAGCCAAAACATGCAAGGTAACGAAAAAACACAAATATTAAATAACGCTTTACAAACTTGTCCTCTTACTAAAATAAAAGTTGATTTCTATATTGATTCTATCAAAAATCAATTAAATAAAGGAAATTTAACACTAGAAACATTAAATGGATTGAAAAAAGACCTCTCTATTTCACGCTCATTAAATAATTCACTCTTTAATAAGATAAAAAATAGGAATAATGATCAAATTATAGATCTTGCCTATCAAATTGCCAAAATTGAAGAGAAAATTGAAACGAACCAAGATAAACTAAATCGATTACAAGCTTTTAAAGAAAATAGTGGTGTAAAAAGAGCTTTTGGAACAGGAGAAAGACTTCTTTTACCACTCTTATTTGCCAATGGCAAGGCAAAAGTTAAAAATAACAGAAAAATGAAAAACTTGATTAAACGAATAAAGGCAACACTAAAAGAGGATAAAAATGCAAAATTTAGCATTACAGGATATGCTAGTTCAAGAGGAAGAGCAAAAATGAACCTAGAACTCTCTAAAAAAAGAGCCTTTAATACACAAAAATATATTGAAAGATATATTTCAAGAGGATATATTTCAAATAGTGGAAGTGGGGAGAGTGATTTGATTTGTAACAGTGGATACCCAATTCATATAGGCAATAATGAGTACAAATGTAAAAATGGAACTGAAAATGAAGCATCAAGTCGAAGAATTGAAATATTTAGAAGGAGATAAAAGATGAAAACAAAATTAATGTTAATGGGGTTACTGTTCGTAATGGCTACCCAATTTGGATATACAAAAAATTACTATGGAGTGGTTGTAGGGTGTTGTGAAGAGTATGAAAATGTAGATAATATTAATCCACTTCATGCTAAAGATGATGCCATCAGTTTTTATAACATTTTGGTCAATATGTACTATCAAGGCAATCAAAGTAAAGCTCGAAATAAGATTTATCTACTTACGGAAAAAGAAGCATCAAGAGCCAATATTAAAAATACCCTAAAAGATGTTGCCAGCAAAGCACAACCTGGAGATGTGGTCTATTTTTTCTATTCAGGACATGGAAGCAGTTTGGGAGACAAGAGCAAATTAATTAAAGTTTCGTATGAAAATGATGCTCTTATGGATGTAATGGAGAATTCAGGGCTTATTGTTACCTATAATTTTAGGTTTAAGGATGTCCTAAATACAGCGATTATTGGAAGCAGAGACCTAAGAGAAAATGAAGGGTATGGATTTAAACACCTAGATAATAATAGCGTTCAAGTTATTATGATTAGTGACTCATGCTTTGCAGGAAATATCTACCGAACAAGCAATACTACAACAGGTAAGTATATTCCAATTAGTGAAAGAATTAATAGCATAACAGCTTACTCTAGTAAACCAAAAGAGAAAAGTTTTTATAAAAACCTTATCTTTTTTTCAGCAGGTGGAACAGATAAAGTTGTAACAGAAGATGACCAACTTAAACGAGGAAAATTTACCTTAGCACTCGAAAAATGTTTGAAAATAGCCAACCAAAATAATGACAATAAAATTACAAAAAAAGAGCTAGAAGATTGTTTGCAAACCGAAGATACAGCAAGAGCCTTTGTACGTTACCCAACCAATAGACTAGCAAACCGTACCCTATTTAGGGCTGTATCAAGAAATATTCCTACCCTACAAAAAGATAAAATTCGTGTAAAAACTTCTATACCAAATTTAGAACAGATAAGTAGTGAAATTGTAATAGATAACCAAAACTATGATATTGAAATCATCAAAACAGGTAATCAATATCAAATCTTTAGATACACAGGAGAAAAATATGCAGATATAAACAAAACTCATTTATCAATCTATTTAAATGCACTCAAGCTCTTTAAATTAAAAGGTCAAGCAAAACTAAATGTGGCAATTTTTAATGAAAAAAACAGAAAAGAGCAAGGAAAATTTTGTTATGGAGAGAAGTTGAGTGTTGAGATTAAAGAACCTGTTGACGGAAACATTGTTGCTCTTACACTAGACAATCAAGGTACAGTGATTATGTTACAACCCAATGATTCACAAGAAGCCTCTTCTCAATTAATTAATATGCTCGTTAAAGCACCAGAAGGGATGGATAAAGTAAAAGTTTTTACCCTATCAAGCCCATATCAATACAATAAAATTAAAAACCTTATCGTCAAAGATGGAGTGTTGAGTGAGTATGGCATTAATAAACTCTATAATATACTAAAGAGCAATAAAAATTATAAAGAAGCAGAAGTTGATATAGAGACCATCGACAAACCACTTAGCTACTGTAAACAAGGAGATTAAGCCATGAAGAAATTACTGCTATCACTACTAATCCTATCAAGCACCACTCTATGGGCAGAAAAATATGCCCTTATGGTTGGAGTTAATAATGTAAAAGGAAAATTTCCTTTAAATGTTAATATAGATTTGGAAATGATGAAGACATTACTTAAAAAAGCAGGATTTAAAATTCAAACCTTAGAAGGAGAGAAAGCTTCTCTTTCAGAAATAAGAAAAAAATTTAAATCATTTTATGGCTTAAAAAAGAGTGATACCTTTCTCTTTTATTATACTGGTCATGGAGCAAGAATGCGAGGAGTTAGTAAAAATGAACCTGATAATTTTTTTGTTCTACAGAGTACTGATTTTGATAAGAATTTAACTATTGTCAATAGTGGTGCATTAACAGATAAGGAATACTCCATGCATCTACATAATATAAATGCTCAAAAAGTAAGTATCATTGACGCATGTCATAGTGCAACGATTTACAAAAGTTTATCTAAATCAAAATTTGTCAAAAGCATTCTGTCCCAAAAAGGTTCTGAGACCATATTTGACAGAGCGAATAACATCGAAAATTTTAAATCATTTAAACCAAACAACCTTATTAATCTATCAGCAGCAAAAGACGATCAACAAGCAGAAATAAGTCCTAAAGGTTCAATCTTCACATTAGTACTCATTGATTTAATCAAAAAAAATCCCAACATAACCTTTAAAACTTTAGAAAAGAAAATTATAGGGCTAATCAAACCCACAGCCCTACATATTGCAAAACAAACAGGAAAAAATTTAAAGGGTGAGTTTACCCCTGAAATATACACTGCCCCAGCATCTCTAAAAAACTTAAGAGTCAAAGATATTTTTGTAAAACAAAGAAGTAAACCATATTTAAGCAGAGTGCCTAGAGAAAATTCAAAACATAAACTAAGCATTAAAACATCAGATGGCAAAAAGAGCTATCCTCTTAATAAACCAATTAAACTTTATATCTTCTCAGAAGTCAAAGAAGGCTATCTTTATGTTTTTGAAGAAAAAAGAGATAGTTTTACTTTTTTAGACCAACAAGATTTGGAAGATTGTGAAGTTGTAGAAAAAAAGAGAAAACTTTGTAGAGTTGATAATATTTGGGCATCAAAACCTTTTGGTAAATCAGTTATTTATGCCTTGATTACCAAACAACCCTTAAAAATAGAGGGGAAACATATTATCAAAGAGCATTTAAAAATCAATAAAATTGATTGGGCTTTATTGGAATTAAATGTGAGAAAAAATTAACCGAAAGATAACTATTGACTCTTTTTTTAAAAACAATGCTTAAAAATGGTGTAGCCACTAGCTACACCTATTAAAACAACCCCCACATCATCAAAAGCCCTCTATTTTCAAAAATCAAAAATCAAAAATCACTGTCCGTCCCTAACACACCGAACATGAAGCCTATTGTTCTTATGTGTACCATTGTAATGATGACCAGTATAAAAACTGACAATCCATGCATAGCTATTGCCACTATGGGGAGTTGATGACCAA
>CAMZLB010000068.1 GCA_947311515.1 Candidatus Moraniibacteriota bacterium
AAGAAAAAAAAGAAACTGAGTCTATGATCACAAATTAATATACATATAAATCGAATATAGAAATCCATATCTTACGTAAGTATGGGTTTTTATTATACAAAAAAGATAATATAGTGTATCATTAAGAGAAGCTATTAATAAACTGCATTTCAAAGCAATATGAAAGATATAATAAATCGTATCAAGGAAGAATTTAAGCAAGTTAATAAAGAATTAAACGATCCTTCTTTATCCAATAATCCAGATAAATTAACAGCTCTAAGTAAGAAAAGAGCCCAAATGCTTAATACGGTCGAAAAAATAGATACTTATGAGCATCTAATTGCAACAATGCAAGATAATGCAACTCTTATAAATGAAAATTCTGAACTTGCAGAACTTGCTATGGAGGAGAATATGGAACTAGCAATTCAAAAGCCTCAACTTGAAAAAGATTTAGAGGTATTACTTTTACCAAGAGATCCTAATGATACCAAAGATATAATCGTAGAAATAAGAGCTGGAGCTGGAGGAGATGAATCCGCTCTTTTTGCTGGTGACCTTCTTAGAATGTATCTGAGATATGCAGAAATAAAAAATTGGAAAACTTCCATATTAAATGAAAGTAGGAATGACATAGGAGGATTTAAAGAAGTAACCTTTGAGATAAATGCTCCATCTAGTTCAGATCCAGTTTATCAAAATCTAAAATATGAATCAGGGGTACATAGAGTCCAGAGAATCCCAAATACAGAGAAACAGGGTAGAATTCATACATCTACAGCAACTGTAGCTGTATTACCTGAAGCAGAGGAAATTGATATAGAAATTAAAGATAGTGATTTAAGGATTGACACATTTGCTTCATCTGGACCAGGCGGTCAAAGCGTAAACACTACAATGAGTGCTGTACGAATTACACACATTCCTACCAATACAGTTGTATCATGCCAAGATGAAAAATCACAACACAAAAATAAAGCAAAAGCACTTAAAGTTTTAAGGTCTAGAATATTACAACAAGAAGAAGATAGACTAGCAAAAGAAAGAGGTGATGATAGACGTTCACAAGTCGGTACAGGAGATAGAAGTGAAAAAATAAGAACCTATAATATACCCCAAGGACGCATCACTGATCACAGAATCAAAAAAAGTTGGAGCAATATAGATGTTATACTAAATGGAGAACTCGGAGACATCGTAACAGCATTGAGAGAAGAAGATATACGATTAAAACTAGAGATTCAAAAATAGATTAAAGAAAATCTGAAAAACTAAATCATTAGTAAAAAAAAGAAAAATAGATATAAATTATATTTTCAAATGTACTAAAATAATCTACGATTTATATCTGTAGTAATACCTGCATAATAAGCATTACTAGAATAAACTAAATAATATAAATATTTCATATTTTAAAAAAATGCTGAGATGGAGGGATTCGAACCCCCGGTACACTGGACCAGAACCAGATGCCTTACCACTTGGCCACATCTCAATATACTTAAACATTATACATCATTGTAAATAAATCGCAACTTTCTATATAAAAAAGTCTACTTAGTAATACTAAATAGACTGTATAATCATTTTTGCAGATATTTTTTTAAGATACCTACAAACCTTTCTTCCTTAGAAAAAGAGACTCCTTCTATGAGATAACCTATCTCTTCGTAAGAGATCTCTCTATTGTTTATTCTTTCTATTTCCTCAAAAAGAGCTATAGACTCTTTTATTAAAAATTCAGAAAAGCTTTTTTTGTGTTGTTCTGGAATCGATGCCCAGCTTACAATGTCGCCAAAAGGCGCACAGTATGGCCGGCGACACCCCTCATGCGTAAGCCTTCCTGAAAATGGTACTCCTGGGTAGAAGTCCCATTCACAGATTTCGTCAATCACTTGATGATACTTTTTGACATACTCCACTTTACACCGCTGACCTATCTCGTCTACACCTTCTCCTATTGCGATGCCTACCACCACAAGAAGCACCTCTACTTCCATGGTTCTTAAGCGCTTCATTACTGACAGGAGAGTTCCTCCTGAGAATAGAACATCATCTACTAGGATGATTTTTTTTACATTCGCTTCTCTTATGATCGTAAATTGCTCTTCTATTGGGGGAGTACCTGCCCTATTTCCAATAACGCAAGTACCATTTGTTGTTACTTTCCGTGTCAAGTCTAAATTTAACTTTGAATCTATATAGACTCTATCTAATGACACTACTTCTAACTCCAAATTTTCACCGAGAATTTTTTTTATTCCTTTCTCTATTTCCTCATGGGAAATTATCTCTACTCTTTGGAACACTTTTCTTAGTTCCTTCTTCAGATTAAGAGACATTTTTGAAAAAAATGCTTCTTGAGGACATATAAATCCCCTTTCTTTACAATACATTTTTATTATTTGTTCTATACCACTTGAGACAACATAAGGTTTCATTTTTAATCCTTTTTTTATTTAATTGTTAAAAAACTATCCATTTCTAAAAAAAATATCTTTTAGAAAGGGATTGACGTTAAATTTTTGATTCTTAGATAAAAACTACAAAACTTTAAAAAATTATTATTCTTATTATTATTTATAAAAACCCTATAAATAAAAGTTAAAAATATTTTAGATTTATTTCATTAATAGTTAGTTTTATAGTCTTTTCTTGCAAATTTATCACCAATCTCTTGCTAAAAGAAATTAATATGATGATTTTTTACATACTTCATAAAATTATTTTACTAATTTAAACGCCATATTCACTGCTTCTTCCGGAGTCTTCGCTATTTCTATTTTTAGCCTTTTCCTATCATCTAAAAATGTTCCTCCAAGTTTTTCACTCCATCCTCCAGTATTTACAAGTGTTACAACTGGAATATTTGCTTGGTATGCAATTGCAATCTCCGTAAGAGTGCCAGAACCTCCACTTACAGCAATTACAGCATCACAACTATATATAAGAGCCATTTCCCTACCTCCACCACGTTCAAGTCCTGTAGCAACTACCACATCAACATTTTTTTCTTCGTAAATATCCATTCCCTTTCCATATGTTATACCCATAGTAAGTCCTCCAGCTCTTTTTGCTCCTCTACAGGCTGCAGTTGAAAGAGAATCATAATCTTTTTCAGCTCCAAAAACTAGAGTCGCGCCTTTTTTTCCTATAAAATATCCAATTTTCTCTGCAAGCTCTTCAATATTTTTTGAATAATTTAAATCTGATGCAGAACCCATAACTCCAATTTGAATTTTTCTCGATGACATAATTTTATTATTATTTTACTTTACCTAACTACAGTATAACAGATTCATTTTTATTGTCAAGCCTTATCTTATACAATTTTTAAATAACCTCTATCTTTATTAAATCAAGCTATTTAAAACTTACTTAAAATCTCCTGTTTTAACCAAAATATCCAGATATTTCTCTTTAATTTTCATTATTTATATCAAAAATCAAAAAATTTTAACAAAAAGATAAGTTATTAAACATATTCTTAAAAAATATAAAAACCAGACCTCTTTAAAAAAGCACATACGCTACATAAAAAACTACCATACCTATACTTACAAAAAGCATAATTAAAAAATAGCTAAAGATAGAAATTGAATTATTTAGTGATAAAAATACTATTTTAAAATAACATCTAATCTTACTAAAGATAGATTACTTAGCATACTATATCAATATCTTTCTATCGTTATTATAATAACACAACAAAAATTATTAATAGTCAAAAGTTATTTTCAGTCTTCATTTTGAATTTCGGACAAATAATCAATTTTTTTTTCAGCACTAGACTTTTCCTTATTGCCACAACCAGATAAGCCTAGCGTCAATATTATCACAAATACCAATATTACTATTTTTTTCATTTTTTTTATATAATCTATTATTTATAATAATGCCATTTAAATAAAGATCTTTACTACTAGAAGGTTTTTTTGGAGTTACAAGCTATACTTCATAAGTAGATTACAATTTAAGTATTTTTTGAAGTGATTCTTCATTGTTCTTATGTGGACCTATTATTGCAAGATTTAAACCATCATTTACAAAGATTTGCTCAGCAATTTTTTTTATTTGTGCTCTACTTACCTTATTTATTCTCTTTAAAAGCTCTTCTGGCAATATTATCTCATCCCTCATCACCTCTTGTGCACCAAATCTTTGTGCTATATCATCACTAGTTTCATAACCAAATGAAATTCTACCTGCAAATCCCGATTTTACACGCTTAAATTCCTCTTCAGTAACACCATTTTTCACTATGTCCTTCATTTCTTTCAAAACAATCTTTATCACTTTTTCTAAATTTTCATGCTCAACGCCAGCCTGAACTATAAATGAGCCTGTGTCTTTGTGAAAATCACTCATAGCACGTATATTATACGCCAAACCTCTCTTCTCTCTAACTTCAGAAAATAATCTACTACTCATTCCTCCACCAAGAATACTAGTCAATATACTTATAGCATATTTATTTTTATCAAGATAGCCTGGCGTATGCACACCAAGTAAAAGATGTGTTTGATCTGTTTTTTTTTGTTTAATTAACAAATTAGGCTTATTTTGTGTTTTTTTGAATAACTTACATATAGGTTTTTCTCCAGATTCCATAGAACCAAAATCCTCTTCTATCTTTGCTATGACTTTAGATTGGGGAAAATTACCTGCTACAACTACCACAGTGTTTTTTGCACTATAACATCTCTCTAAATATTCTACAAAATCTTTTCTCTTAAAATTTAGAACATTCTTTTTTGAGCCAAGTATTGGTCTACCAAGTGGATGCTTTTCTCCATATAACAATTTCTCAAATTCGTTATGCACATTACTTGATGGCATGTCCTCATACATATTTATTTCCTGCACTATTGTTCCTGATTCTTTTTTTATTTCTTCCGCTTCAAGAGTAGCATTCAAATACAAATCATGCATCACATCCATTGCATCAAGAATTTTTTCTGATGACACTTTTGCAAAATAAGCTGTTTGAGTCTGACCAGTGTATGCATTGTACTTTGCTCCAAGAGTGTCTAACTCTCTTGCTATCTTCATTGCGTCTAAACGTTTCTTCGTTCCTTTAAAAAACATGTGTTCAAGGAAATGAGCTAAACCATTTTCTTTTTCATTTTCATATCTTGAACCAGTTCCTACAATTGTAAATGTTGTAGCAGTTGTCATATCTTTCATTGGTATCAGCACAACTCTTAAACCATTTTTTAATGTGTATTTTTTATAATCCATAGCTAATTTAATTTACCTTATATATCATAATGATATATCACTGATCTATTTAAGTCAAAAAAAGCAATTTCAAAAAGAAATTGCTTTTTACAAATTATGCGGTCCAGAAACTATTTTTTTTCCTCTGCTCCGATTATTTCTTCAGCAATATTCGCTGGTACTTCAGCATAGTGCAAAAACTCCATTGAATAATTAGCTCTTCCCTGTGACATGGATCTTAATTGAGTTGCATAACCAAACATTGATGAAAGTGGGATTTCTGACTCAATTTCTTTTACAATTGCATTTCCCTCACCGCTTTCATTCATTTCTCTAATGATTCCACGTTTAGAGCTTACATCACCTACCACATCCCCCATGAAATCTTCAGGAGTAGTGATTTGAACTTTCATAATAGGCTCCAATATTATAGCTTTTGCTTTTCTTACTCCATCTTTTACAGCCATGGAACCAGCAACCTTAAATGCTGCTTCAGATGAGTCCACATCATGAAATGATCCATCGTATAGGGTAACCTTTACATCTACCATAGGATATCCTGCCAACACCCCATTATCAAGAGCTTGCTCAATTCCCTTCGCAGTTGGCTTGATGAATTCTTGTGGTATAGTTCCACCTTTAATTTCATTCACAAATTCAAAGCCTTTCCCGGCTTCTTGTGGTTCAACCCTTACTTTTGCATGACCATATTGTCCACGTCCACCAGACTGGCGTACGAACTTTCCTTCTCCTTCAGCTTCAGCTGTAATTGTTTCTCTATAAGAAACTTGTGGCTGACCAATATTTGCCTCCACATTAAATTCACGCTTCATTCTATCTACTAAAATTTCAAGATGTAGCTCACCCATTCCAGAAAGAATTGTTTGACCTGTTTCTTCATCTGTGTACACTTTAAAAGTAGGATCTTCATCGGATAATTTTCCAAGAGCAACACCCATCTTTTCTTGATCAGATTTAGTTTTTGGCTCTACTGCAATTGAAATAACTGGATCTGGAAAATCCATTGATTCAAGAACTATCTTATGATCTGGATCACAAAGAGTATCTCCTGTTCTAGTTGCTTTCATACCAACCAGTGCTCCAATCTCACCAGCATGTAATTCTTGAACTTCTTCCCTATCATTTGCATGCATTCTCAGAATTCTACCAACTCTTTCTTTCTTACCACTTACAACATTGTATATATATGAACCAGACTTAACTATACCTGAATATACTCGAAAAAATATCAATTGTCCCACAAATGGATCGGTAGCTACTTTAAATGCAAGTGCAGCAAATGGTGCCTCATCGCTTGATTCTCTTTTAATTTGCTTTTCTTCATCATCCACATCTGTTCCTACTATTGCAGGAATTTCATTTGGAGCTGGCAAAAAATCAACAACAGCATCTAGAACTAATTGGACACCTTTATTTTGTAATGCTGTTCCTGTATAGACTGGTATAAGTTCCCCACTTATTACACCCTTTCTAATTGCAGACTTCAATTCTTCTATTGTAAGTTCTTCTCCTCCTAAATACTTATCCATCAATGCATCATCCTGCTCAACTGCTTTTTCTATCAAAGTATCTCGCATTTTTTTTGCAGCTACTTTCAAATTTTCTGGACAAGGCTCCCTATCCACACTAATTCCCATCTTACCAGAAAATGTTACTTTTTCCATAGTAATAAGATCAACAACACCTTCAAAATCACCACGCTCTCCTATAGGCATTTGAGCTGGTACAGCATTTGGAGTTAGTCTATTAGCGATTGACTCAAATGCACGATAAAAATCAGCTCCATCTTTATCTATTTTATTTATAAAGCAAATTCTAGGCACATTATATTTATCAGCCTGTCTCCATACAGTTTCTGATTGAGGTTCTACACCTTCTTTTCCATCAAATACCACAACTCCACCGTCAAGTACACGCATAGACCTCTCAACTTCTACAGTAAAGTCCACATGTCCCGGTGTGTCTATTATATTAAATTGATGATCTTTCCATGTACATGTTGTAGCAGCTGAAGTTATTGTTATACCACGCTCTTGCTCTTGCTCCATCCAATCCATTGTAGCATCTCCATCATGTACTTCACCTATTTTGTGACTAATGCCAGTATAATAAAGTACACGCTCTGTTGTTGTTGTTTTACCAGCATCTATGTGAGCAATAATACCTATATTTCTCACTTTTTCAATTGGCGTCATTCGTGCCATAATTTTATTTTATATGATTAATTGATAATTTAATAATTTATCTAAAATCTAATTTTCTTACTAAAATGAAGATTTTGAACAAATTCTAAGCAAAATGAGCAAAGGCCTTATTTGCATCCGCCATTCTATGTGTTTCTTCACGTTTTTTCATAGCAGCTCCTTCTTTTTCACTAGCAGCAAGTAATTCAGCAGCAAGTATTTCTGCCATTGATTTTCCCTTTTGTTTCCTACATGCTTCACGAATCCATCTCATAGCAAGAGTCTGACGACGATCACCTATTACTGGTATAGGTACCTGATAATTTGCTCCACCAATTCTTCTTGATTTAAGAGCAACTAGAGGGGACACATTTTTTAAAGCTTGTTCAAAAACATTTACACCGCCTTTTTTAGTTTTCTCATGTATAATATCAAGTGCATCATATACAATTCTTTCTGCAACCGTCCTTTTTCCGTCAAGCATGATTTGACCTATGAACCTACCCAATAAAATATTATTGAACTTTGGGTCAGGTCGCCATGACTTCTTATATACTTTTTTTCTTCTAGCCATATGTCTATAATGTATTATTAGTTAAGTTTATTTCTTTTTTGACTTCTTTGTGCCATATTTTGAACGTCCTTGTTGACGACCTTCTACACCAGCGCAATCAAGTACTCCACGCACAACATGATACCTTACTCCTGGTAAATCTTTTACTCTACCTCCCCTTATCATTACGATTGAATGCTCTTGTAGATTATGTCCTTCTCCACCGATATAAGCTGTAACCTCCATACCGTTAGTTAATTTTACACGAGCGATTTTACGTAAAGCTGAGTTAGGTTTCTTTGGTGTTACTGTTGACACTTTTGTGCAAACTCCTCGCTTAAAAGGTCCCTGTGAATTAATTGACCTATTTTTTAAAGTATTGAAAACTGTTTCCATAGCTGGAGACTTACTTTTCTTATTTTTACTTTTTCTTGGATTACGCTTCAATTGATTAATTGTAGGCATATTTTTTTATAAAAATTAACAAATAAAAATCATCAACATACTGAAACGTTTTTGCGGTATTCCGTCTACGTCTACATTCTGTTGATATAAATATATTATACATCAGATATAATTAAAGTCAACTCATAAAAAATAAATACTTTAAATTACCAAACTATTGTTGAAAAATAATCTTTTAATTCTTCAGCTCTTCTAATCAATTTAATGCTTTTATCTTTTTTTAATAAAATCTCTGCCGGACGCAACTTTCCATTATATTGAAATCCCATGGCATGTCCATGTGCTCCAACATCATGTAAAATCAAAATATCTCCCACAATGATTACTGGCATTTTTCTATCAATAGCAAATTTATCATTATTTTCACACAAAGACCCTGTTATATCATATATTTCTTTTTCTTTTTTATATTCTTTTCCCAATATTGTAATATGATGATAAGCTCCGTATAAAGCTGGTCGCATAAGAGAACTCATTGATGCATCTACTCCAACATATTTTTTATACTTTTCTACAACATGAAGAACTTTTGTAATTAAATACCCATGTGGACCTGTTATATATCTACCAAATTCTGAAACAATTTTAATATGAGATAAATTATTATTTTTCAGAATTCTATCATACAAATATTTCAATGATTTAGAATATATTTCGATATCAACTTCTTTTTCTGATCTTTTGTAAGGAATTCCTAGACCTCCCCCTAAATTTATAAATTCCAACTCAATATCCAATTTTTCTTTTAATTCTACAGCTAATTCAAATAACATTCTAGCAGTATCTATTAAATATTCTACATTCAACATATTAGAAACTACCATGGTATGCAAACCAAATCTTTCTGCACCCATTTGTTTTGATTTAGCATAAGCTTTAAATAATTGATCCTTGGTTAATCCATATTTTGATTCAGTCGGTTTACCTATCAAGTCATTACCTTCCTTTAAATTTCCAGGATTATATCTGAAACAAACTAACTCTGGTAAATTACCAATCTCTTTTGTAAAAAAATCCAAATAAGATAAATCATCAAAATTTATAATAGCACCCAATTCAAGAGCTTTTTCAAAATCTTCTTTTGGAACATTATTCGCTGTAAACATTATATCTTCCCCTACAATTCCTAGTCTTTCCGCTATAACTAATTCTGCCATAGAACTTGTATCTACGCCCATTCCCATTTTATGCAACAAAGAAATTATTTGAGGATTAGGTAATGCCTTAACAGCAAAAAAGTTCTTATAACCTCCAGGAACCCAATCAAATACTTTATATAATTTGTTTACAGTTATTTCTATCCCAAATTCATCGTAAATATAGAAAGGCGTTGAAACCTTTTTTTCAATTTCTCCTACAATTTCTTTATTTATTCTAAACAGATATCTACTTTCCATAAAACAATTATACCATAAAAAATATCATTATTACCATATTTAAAAAATAAAAAAATCTCCTTGAAAGTTCTTTCTTTCAAGGAGTTCTTGTTAAAAAGGAGCTATATTAGTACAACATGCCTATTATTCTCATATTTTATTCTTATTTTAACTATTTATGCGTCATATTGCTCCATACATGGATAGAATACTAAAATTCATTTGTAATACAAAGATATCTCTTTCCAAAGTATATATTAATTCCCTCCAGAACCAGTCCTCTGAAACTTAAATCCATTTTTCAACGAATTTCTTCTTCTGCATTTTGTCCTTGATATCAATAAAAGGAAATTTCCCACCTGTCTTTTTAAAGACTAATTATGAAATTATCTTTAAATCTGATTTTTTGAGTTGAAGTATTCTTTTTCTATTTTCCTTAATCCACTTTTTTAGTTACCTACTATTATTATTTCCCTAAGAAACAGACCATCTTTTTTGATAAATATTTATCTTATCTCCAAATTTTCACAAACAACTCACTATTTTTAAAATGGTTTCCTCTAGATATATTTTCATTCTACTTTAAATTTCCCTTTGGAAGATCTCCTTTGGATACTAGTAAAGCTTTTTTCGCCTTCATTACTTTCTTTATTCAACCAAAGCAGTGTTTTTCTACTTATTGCTAACTCCTTAGTCAAAGATGTATGTATAACATCTTTTTTAATTTTATTTTTGTATATCTATGCTTACAATATAACATTAATTCAGCTTGTCAGATATAGGTTATTTAGAAATGTTATAAAATAGCAAGATTTATCTTTATTTGCATATTTATTCAATATTCCAAAAATCCTTTTCTCTTTAAAAAACTTGTTTTTTCTGCTTTCTTTTTTGTAATTGCCTACCCATAATTATTTCATCATTTGTCTTTTCCACTCATACAAAACTACTGCTGTCGCAACTGAAACATTTAGAGATTCAACGTTATTCTCCATAGGTATTGGAACAACAAAATCACAATTTTCTTTTGCTTTTTGTGATATTCCTTGACCTTCAGAACCTATCACAAATGCTGATTTTTTATCAAATTCTTGCTCCCAGATAGAACTTGCTGCATATTTATCTACTTTTTCATTATTTGCATCAATTCCATAAATCCAAAATCCGTATTTCTTAGCATCACTAATCATTTGATTTATTCCAGAAAATTGGATAATTTTTACTTTATGCACAGTTCCTGCGGACGTTTTGAAAGTTATTCCATTTATTGGTGCATTATTATGAGATGGAATACATATTGCAGAAATTCCAGTAGCTGCTGCACTACGAATAATCGCTCCAAAGTTTGCAACATCTTCCACTCCGTCTAATATTAGGATAGATCTATTTTTATTTTCATCTAATTCATCCACAACATCCTGAAAGCTATTATAGTGAAAGATTGTATGATACGCTCCTATACCTTGAATTTGAACTTCACCAAACATTTGTTTAGCCTTTTTTTCGTCTATATTTATAACTCTTATATCTCTTGACCTAGCTAACTCAGCTAATTCCTGCAATTCCTTATTACCCTTATCTTTAACGATGAATACCTCTCTTAGATATTCTGCAGAATTTAAAATAGCTTCTTCGACAACATTTCGTCCATAAATATAAAAACCTTTTGAGAACTTTTGTTTCATTTTCATATATTAAAATTAAATTATTTAAAATAATCATTATTTACTAGCAATCTTTATAAATGCATCAAATAATGGGTGCGTAGCAAGCGGTTTTGATAAAAACTCTGGATGGAACTGAGTTGCTAAATAAAAAGGATGTTCCTTTTTTGGAAGTTCCATTATTTCCATTAAATTTCCACTAGGAGACTTTCCAGAAAAAACTAACCCCGCCTTCTCTAATTGTTCAACATAATCCGAATTCACCTCATATCTATGTCTATGTCGCTCTTCTACTATTTCAGTTTTATATGCATCAAATGCCTGAGTTCCTTTTTTTATATTTGTTGCATATAAACCAAGTCTCATAGATCCACCATATTCTTTATTTTTAACCTTTTTTCTTTGCTCAGGTAAAATATCAATAACTTTGTGCGTTGCATTTTTTTTCATTTCTACAGTATGTACATCTTCCAACTTCAAAACATTTCTTGCATACTCCACAACAGCAATTTGCATCCCATAACAAAGTCCCAAGTATGGAATTTTATTTTCTCTACAATACCTAGCAACATTTATTTTCCCTTCTACTCCCCTTGTTCCAAATCCACCTGGAACTACAATACCATCATATTTATTTAATTCTTTTAATTTTTTTGGGTTTTTTTTGTATTCTTCACTATCAAGCCAATCTATTACTGGCTTCAAGCCTTTATTAAATGCAGAATGTTTAATTGCCTCTATTACGCTTATATATGCATCAGACAATACAAAATCTCCACTTTTAAAGTACTTTCCTACTATTCCAATTTTCACTTCTTTTTTTGCTTTTTCAATATTTTGTGTAAATTTCTTCCACTCTTTAAAATCTTTTTTCTTAGCTCGTAAATTCAGCTTTTTTAAAATTGTATTACTAAGTTCATATTTCTCAAAATTAAGCGGTACATAATAAATACTTTCAACATCTGGTGCGGATATAACACTTTTTTTATCCACACTACATGACTTTGCAATCTTATCTTTTCTAATATCATCCAATTCCTTTGAACTTCTAGCAACAATTATATCAGCTTGAATTCCAGCAGCATTCAGTGTTCTAGAGGCGTACTGTGTTGGTTTTGTTTTCATTTCACCAACTTTACTAGGAATAGGAACATAACTAACTAGTACAAATAATACATCATCAGGATTTTTTACTTTCATCATTCTCGCTGCCTCCAAGAAAAGAATATTTTGATACTCGCCAACAGTTCCCCCCACCTCTATTATGGTAACATCAGCTCCATCTTTTTTTGATGCTTTTTTGATTCTAGATATTATTTCCATAGGAATATGTGGAACTACTTCTACGCATTTACCTTTATATTCTAAATTTCTTTCTTTATTTATAACACTCTGATATACTCGTCCTGTAGTCATATAATTATCAGAGGATAAATTAATATTCAAAAAACGTTCATAATTACCCATATCCTGATCAGTCTCATCACCATCATCTAAAACAAATACCTCTCCATGTTCAATAGGATTCATAGTTCCTGCATCTACGTTAATGTACGGGTCTACTTTAATAGCCGTAACTTCAAATCCCCTTGATTTGATAATTCTTCCTATTGCTGATGCTGTTATTCCCTTGCCCACACCGCTCATAACACCACCTACAACAAAAATGTATTTTTTTCTTTTCTTTTGCTTTACCATAAAATAACTTCAATAAATTAAGAAATATCCACAAAACTCCAGTTTAGTAGAATTTTTAGAATTTAGCTCAAAAGTGCATTTTGACAAAAAACTTTACTGTCACAAAGTTTTTGATAAAATGGTTTTTATGAGTAAATTTTTAGGATTATAATTTTAGAGCTTTACAGACATTCCTTAAAAAGATATACCCTATTAACAATATTATATTTTAATATATTATTTGAAAATTATTCTACTTAAAATAACAATAAACAACCTATCTAAATTCTTGTTCTTTTATTAAAGCTTTTGAATTTTTAGTAAAAATATGTGTATTAGGACCAGAGATAAGATATTATACAAATTTTAAATCAACAAAATATTTCATTATATATTAGAATCATACAAAATTATTTTGCAACAATTTTCAATGTCATTTTTGTTGATACTCCTAACCCAAAATTTATAGATATTTCATGATCCCCTATTGTTTTTATATGTTCTTTTGTTACAGCATTGGAGTCCAAATTCAAATTATATTTTACTTTTATAGCTTCTACAATATCCAACTGTCCAACAGAGCCAAAAACTTTTTTTCCCTCAGCATTCACAGCTATAGTAATTGAATTTCCACTTAATTTTTTTGCATCTTTTTCAAAAGAGTTTCTTTGTTTAATTTCATTTTCCTTTTTAATTATCTCATCCTTCTTGGCTTGTTTTAAAATGCTTGAAGTTGCAATTTTTACTTTTTTTTGTGGTAACAGAGCACTTATAACATATCCATCTGACACACTTACAATTTCACCTTTTTTTCCAAGTTTTTTATCATCACTCAATAAAACTACCTTCATAAATATATATTAATTATTCACTTTTTAATTACAATTTTAATTCTTTTAAATATTTTCTAAAATCATCCCCTAAACTTTCATGCTTTAGTCCTAGGTGGATTGTTGCTTTCAAGAAATTTAATTTATCTCCCGTATCAAGCCAAAGACCCTCTAAGTCATGAGCTCTTATCTCTATATTATTTTCAAGAGCTATTTCAAAAGCGTCAGCAAGTCTTATTTCTCCAGAATCACCACTCTTCATTTTACTCAATATATCCATGATTTCTGGAGTGATTATGTACTTACCTACTGCAACATCTCTTGATTTTGTTTCTTCTGGATTTGGTTTTTCTAATATTCTTGTGAGAACTACATCGCCACCATCTTTATCGCCCTCTACAACCCCAAAATTTAAAACTTCTTCATCAGTTACTTTTGCTGTACCTATTATACTCTTTCCTTTTTTTTCAAAAGCATCTATCAGCTGTTTTGAAGCTGGTATTTTTGAATCATAAATACAATCCCCAAATAAAACTAGCACAGGCTCATCCCCTATCACGTGCTTAGCTTGCAAAACTGCGTGACCATCCCCCAAGGGATTTGGTTGTCTTACATATGAAAATTTTGCCAACTCAGATATTTTTTGCACATTCTCCAAAAAACCGTGTTTTCTTTTTTGTTCTAATATTTGCTCCAACTCATAAGCTACATCAAAGTGATCTTCTATAGCACGCTTTCCACGCCCAGTCACAAATACTATTTCTTCAATCCCACTAGCAACAGCTTCTTCAACTAAATATTGAATAACTGGTTTATCGACTATAGGTAACATTTCCTTTGGTTGGCTTTTTGTAACTGGTAAAAACCGAGTGCCGAACCCTGCCACTGGTAAAATAGCTTTTTTTATCATATCTAACAATTAACTAGATTATTTTATATATCATCTTTCTGCATTATATAATATATTGCAAATATTGCAACAATTTTTATATAATCATATCTCCTTGCAACTTTTCCCTAACTAAAATACTTGCATCCAATAATGAATCATGTGTTCCTGCATCAATCCATTCTCCTTCAACCATTCGCACATCCAATTCTCCATCCTTCAAATAAGCATTATGCAAATCTGTAATTTCAATTTCACCCCTCTTACTAGGGATTACATTTTTTGCATATTCAACGACCTTATTATCAAAAATATAAATTCCAGGTATTGCATACTCACTTTTTGGTTTCTTTGGTTTTTCCACTATGGAAACAACTTGCATCCTATCATCAAATTCTACAACGCCAAATCTACTAGGATCTGCAACTTTTTTGGCAAAAATTCTACCACCACTTTTAAAACTTTTAATATCTTCTGAAAAATCGTTTTGAAATATATTATCCCCTAAAATCATTGTAACATTTTCATCTTCTAAGAAAGACTCTGCTATAATAAATGCCTCTGCTAATCCTTTGGGCTCATCTTGAATTTCATATGTAAATCTAGCACCAAATTCCTTACCGGAACCAAGTAAATTCAAATAATTACCCGCATGTTCTGGAGCAATTATAATAAGTATATCTTTAATACCGGCCCTTAGTAATGTATTAAGAGGATAATAAACCATAGGTTTATTATAAACTGGTAATAACTGCTTTGATGTCATATTTGTAAGTGGCTTAAGTCTAGTACCAGAACCACCTGACAAAATTATTCCTTTCATAAACTAAATTTATAATTTAAACTAACTATTAAAACTATATCATTTATATTAATTTTATGCAAAATATAATTTATAAAAGCCTACAAATAAAGATCTTAAAAATATATTTCAAATTTATTTTCTTAAGAAAAGACCACAAAACTAATTCATTGCTAAAAAATAATTAATAAAATAGTTCTGAAGTGCATTTCCAAAAGACTCTATTTATGTAGTTTTTTATGAGTTATATTTTAAAAAATAACAAAAAGAGTATTTTTTGGAGTTCTGTAAACATTCTTTATTTTTTTCTAATAAATTATTTTTTCAGTATATTCTTAATTGTTTATATTAGAATACTTACTATAATCTTTGTGTTATACTTTTATTATATACAACATTATTAATTTTATGCAAAAAATTACATCAAACTCAAATGAATTAATAAAAAAAATTCATAAATACAGCAAATCTCAATCGGAAAGAAAAAAAGATTCTATTACCATTCTGGATGGATTACATTTATTAGAAGAAATTTTTAAAGTTGATGATTCTAATAGATTATTATATATATTTTGCACTGAAAAAGCATTACAATCTTTAGAAATTAATAATTTTTTGAAGAGTAACAATTTAGAAATAACTCTAGTAACTGAATCGATAATGAACAAAATTTCTCCCACAAAAACGCCTCAGGGAATTTTAGGAATCTATAATTTCCCCAATAGATCCATTTTATCCAAAAATGCAACCACAGTAATACTTCTCGATCGCATAGCAGATCCTGGAAATTTAGGAACTATCATTCGTACTGGAGTTTCTATGGGAGCTGATGCATTTTTTTGCTCTACTGGTTGTGCTCAAGCTTGGAGTCCTAAAGTCTTACGTGCTTCACAAGGAGCACATTTTTATACGACTATATTCACAGAATTTGATTTAGTTAATATAAAAAAAGTTTTTGATGGAGAGATATTCGGAGCATTTCTTAATTTAGATGCTAAAAGTATATACCAAACGAAATTCCCAAAAAAAATCGGATTCTGTTTTGGTAATGAAGGTTCTGGAATTAATGTCTTAGAATTTAATAAATATGGTGATAAAAAAATATTCATACCAATGTCAAAAGGATTTGAAAGTCTAAATGTAGCTATAGCTTCAGGTATATGTCTGAGCGAACGAAAACGTCAAATTTTCTCATAAATTTAAACCTTCCAAGTATTTGGAAGGTTTTTTATTTTTTTGGATTTTAATTTTTAACCTTATAGCTTTTCATAATTATACATAACCAATTGAGAATCAATTTGTTTGACCATCTCTATAACCACAGAAACTACGATCAGAATACTAGCTCCACCAACAGTCAGAAGACTCGAACCTCCCATAATACCTTTTACAATTATAGGCAATACTGCGATAAGACCTAGAAATATTGCTCCTGCTAATGTTATTCTAGTTGAAACCTTTCCAATATATTCCTCTGTCTCAGCTCCAGGTCTAATTCCTTGTATATATCCACCTTGACTTTGTAGATTTTTCGCAACCTTCTCCGGATCAAATATTACCGCAGTATAAAAATAAGTAAACAAAACAACAAGTGAAAAGTACATTCCCCCATAAATCCAATCATTTTGAAATATATTTAGTATTATAGTTCCTATTTCTTGTAATTTAGCACTATCTTGTCCTGTCATGAATTGACCAGCCATAGTAGGTATCGTGACAAGTGATATTGCAAATATAATAGGTATAACACCAGCTTGATTTACCTTTATAGGCAAATGAGAGCTTCCCGCTCCAACTCCAATAGCACCCCTTTGACGTCTTCTAGCATATGAAATAGGTATAATTCTCTGACCTTCTGATATAAATACTACCCCCAATATAGTTACTATAGTTATCGCCAAAAATGCAAGATAAGTAAAAAGCATACTTTGGTCATAAGTATTTATTAAACGCGATATAAGACTCGGAACACTCGCCACAATTCCGGCAAAAATCATAATTGAAACACCGTTTCCTAGTTTTCTCTCTGTTATGAGTTCACCAAGCCACATGAGAAAAATTGTACCAGCAGTTGCAGTTATTATAAGCACAGTTGTATCAAGGGTAGTAATTCCCGTAATAATCCCCTGGGATTTAAGTAATGCAATCATTGCAAAGGTCTGAACAACAGCAAGTGGAACAGTAGATACTCTAGTTATTGTATTAAACTTTGCTCGACCTGCCTCGCCTTCCTCTTTATGCATTTGCTCCATCCTTGGTACAATCATTGTAAGTAACTGCATAATAATAGAACTTGTAATATAGGGACCTAAACCCAATAGAACAATTGAAATATTTGACAATCCTCCACCAGAAAACATATTAAGCATTCCCACTAACTGATTTCCCTCAAACATTTCTCTCAACTGAGTAACATCCACGCTTGGCAATGGAATATTAGCAACTAATCTGAAAATTACCAACACAAACAGAATAAACAAAATCTTTTTTCTCAAATCTGGAATAGAGAAAATATTTTTAAACTTAGACAACATATAATCTAGAAAATGAATTACTACAACATAATCCCTATTATACCCAATTTTGAAACTTTTTCAAGTTTTTTATGGAATAAATTTCAAAGTCTATTTTTTTATCATATAGATCAAAAATAAAAATAGCCCAAACAAAATTTTATTAAAAAATTGTCAGGCTATATTTCTTTTAGTTTCTTTCAACTAACGCATTTATCAACACTAGGTTCAGTGTTGATATGTTATTAACTATGTATAGTTTACATATTATTATCGATTTCTATAATAATATTTGCAAATATAAATGCTATACCTGTAACTAAAGTAAGTGAAACTATTTTAGAAATCAACTCGGCGTATTTTACACCTATAACCGCTACAATCAAAACAATAATTGGGACTAAAGCATAGTATACAGGTTCACCCAAAAATATACTCACAAATACAATGAGCAATGACCACAGAGTCGCTTCTAAAGTACTCAGGCTTGTCCATGTACTAATAAATAGAAAAAAAACTGTAACTAAAATAAACCTAAAGATCCACAATGAACTATCTCTCATGATTTATCTCCTTTTTCATAAAATTTGTTAAATTCCAATACATATAACTATGTATAGTATAGTTTAGTTTACTTTTAAAAAGTTATCAACTACCCATGGAAATATCCATCATTTAAATCTATATTGCAATAGTTTTTATTAAACTTTCTCTTTAGACAGATTTTTAAAGATAAATTTTACTTATTATCACCAAATAATTTAAGAAGATGTACAAATATCATTATAAAGTTCATGTACATATGAAGAGCTCCTATTGCAGAGCTTTTTGATAACGCATCATCATCATGTTTATTTTCTAGATAGATATTCTTATATAACTGATTATCGTATACTGTAAGTCCAGAAAATACCAGTATTGCAACTCCACTAAGGATCATATCAAAAACTGAGTTATGTAAAAATATATTTACAATACTTGATATAAATACACCAACCATTCCAATCATTAGAAATGTTCCCCATCCAGACAAATCTTTCTTTGTCGTATATCCAATTATAGCAAGAATTCCAAAAAGTGCCGCTGCAATAAGAAATATACCTACAACACTAGTAGAAGTAAATTGAAACATAAGTCCTGTGAGAGTTATACCATTCAATCCTGCGTAAGTAAAAAATAATAATCGTGAAACACTGACTGGAAGTTTATTTATAAGCATTTGTGTAGCAAACATAAGAACTATTTCAAAAGCAACAATCCCATAAAAGATAATAGAGTTACCAAAAACAATTCTACCAAGCGGTGTAGTTACAGTAATAAAAGACATAAGTGCGGTAACTAAAATCCCAGCAACCATCCAAGTATAGATTTTTGCGAAAAATGAATTAAGTCTCATTTCTTCGGAATTATATGTAAAATCAACTTGTGCTTCCATAAAATAAATTTAAAATTAAGTATTTACATTATAATTCATTTTTGAAATATTGTCAATTTCTAGCATCAAATCATCTAAAATAACACCACAAGCTACATTGATACATCATCTGAAATGACATCAAAGTGTGCTAAGGTATTTAATTAATATAAACCTATGAATATTGAGACTAAAAAACAATATATGGAAACATTGAGAGAAAG
>CAMZLB010000069.1 GCA_947311515.1 Candidatus Moraniibacteriota bacterium
AGGGCGGTTTTGGCTGCGCTATACCTCGGTAATACATCAGCTTATGCTCTGATATTTATCATAAGTTTGTCTATAGTGCAAAATTTATAAAATAAAAATTTATCTCAAAATCTGGTTAAGATTTTATTTTCTTGCTATATTTTTTAAATATTTTGAGTACAATAGAAGACTTCAGATAGATTTTTGATTTTGTATTAAAATTAAAATTTGTATAGTATAATGTTTGGCTTTGGAAATTTTTTTTGACAAGAAATTATGGACATGCTATACTTAGTGTGTAATGTTATGAATTATGTTATTTTGTAATGTTTTGTAATATCTTTAATTTACATAAATTGAAGTTAATACAAGGTATTTCAGATAAGTGCTTTACAGTGGTCGATTGTATAACTGATGGCAAACTGTATGAAACTTTCTTTAGAGTTGTCTAAATTTATTATTTAGAAATGAATAAGTAGTTAAATGTATTTTTGACATATTGTTCAGATGATGAAAAAAAGTTTAGGATAGGCTCTAGTTTAATAATTTTTTAGAGATAATATAATACTTACTTAGATTAATTGTTAGATTTTATATTAATAATTATAAGTAAATTCAAAATAAATATTTTGAATTTACAGATTGAGATGTGTATGTGTTATAGGATAAGAATTATTTTTTATATAATATTAATTTTAAAAAAGAAAAATCAACATACAAATTTTAAAATTTGTATGTTGGATAAAGGTTGTGTATGACAGAACAAGATAATAAGATAACTTCTAGACGTTTAGTTAGAAATGTCTATAGCGAACAAAGTTCTAATAGGCGCGGTAAAAAGAATGTAGAAGTTGCTAAAGAAAATAAAGAAAAAGCAAGAACAAGAAGGGAATTAGCTATAGGAATAGCTACAAGAAAATCAGCGATAACAAAAAAACAGGGTAATCAATCTACAGGTATTTTTTCAAATAAAGAGGTAAAAAATTCTGTAGACAATATTCTAAAAAGATCTAAAAAAATAGCAGCCAATGCAAAAAAAGCGAAAAAATCTAGAAGTAATAAAGGTTTTAGATTTAATCAACCACCAACTAATGGAGAAAGAATTTTGAAAATAACATCTCCAAATGGTAATCAGAAAACACCAAAAATACCTGAAATCGAGAAAGATGTTTTGAGAGTTATTGTCATCGGAGGAAATGAAGAAGTTGGTAGGAATATGGTTGTATTTGAATATGGAACAGGAAAAAACAATAGTGATATAGTTATTGTCGATATAGGTATGCAATTCCCAGAAGAAGACATGCCAGGAATAGACTACATTGTACCGAATATTAGCTATCTAAGAGGTAAAGAGAAAAGAATTAGGGGTGTTATATTTACTCATGGTCATTTAGATCATATTGGAGCGGCTCCTATAGTTTTACGACAATTAGGATATCCACCAGTAATTTCAAGAGATTTAACACTTGCACTAATAAAGAAAAAAGTTGAGGATGGAAATCCAGGAGCATCAAAGAGACTTAAAACCATTTCTATAAAAGATATAGATAAAAAATTATCTTTAGGAATGTTTAGGGCAAAGTTTTTTGAAGTTGAACATTCTATAATGGATTCTATGGGTGTAGCCCTGGAAACTCCAGTTGGAACTTTGATTCATTTAGGTGACTGGACTATAAGTCATGATCCTGCTGATGGAAAAAAAATTACTTATGAAGCGCTTAAGGAATTGAAAGCTCCAAGAATACTGTTACTTGAGAGTTTGGGTTCTGTGAAGACTGGTACAAGCAGTGAAAAGATAATTCAGGGTAACTTGGAAAGTTTAATCAGAAGAACAAAAGGTAGAATTATTTTAACAACTTTTGCTTCTCAAATAAAAAGGATAAATTTATTGCTTGAATTTTGTCAAAAAATAGGACGAAAGGTTGCTTTGGATGGATATAGCATGAGAACAAATGTGGAGATTGCAAAAGAGCTTGGGTATATAAAAGTAAGTAAAGATATATTAATACCGATAAATGATATACATAAATATAAAGATAATGAAATTCTAGTTCTTTGTACTGGAGCACAAGGAGAACATAATGCAGCAATAAGTAAAATGGTTACGGAACATCATAGATTTATTAAAATTCAAAAAAATGATACTATAGTATTTTCTTCATCAGTGATTCCCGGAAATGAAAGAAGTGTACAGAGACTTAAAGATAATCTATATAGAAAATGTGATAATGTTATTCATTCAGATATTATGGATATTCATATGGGAGGACATTCGAATGCATCAGATATACAAGAAGTTATCAAAATGGTTGAGCCGCAATATTTTTTGCCAGTATACGCTAATCATTTTTTCTTGAAAGAATCTGTAAAAAGAGCTGTGGAAATAGGTTTTCCAAAAGGAAAGTCTGCAGTACTTGATAATGGACACATTCTTGAATTTAGTAAGAAGGGAGCAAAGCTTAGAAAAGAAAAAGCTGATACTAGTTATGTGTTTGTAGATGGATTAGGTGTTGGAGATGTGGGTCATATGGTACTTCGTGATAGACAGGCATTAGCTGAAGATGGAATGTATACAGTAACTGTCCTTATAAGGTCTAAGAGTAAAAAAGTTGTAAATATGCAAATTACTTCACGTGGGTTTATTTTTGTGAAGGATAACTTTGATATAGTAAATGAAACAAAGCAAAAAGTTATAAAAATTGTGGCAAATACAACGAGTGAGGATGTAAGAATCGATCCAAGGGAGATAGAGCTAAATATTAGAGAAGAGATTGGTGAATATTTATTTAAAAAAACTGAGAGAAGACCAATGATTCTTCCTGTAGTTATAGAAGTTTAAATATAGAATTAACACATCAAAAAGTGACTAGGTCACTTTTTTTTGTTACAAAAAAGAAGCTAGAATATAATATATCCTAGCTTTGTTATTTCTTTTGATAACATTTTAAAAAAGCTTTTTCAACATTTTTAACGCAACTTTTATTACGTATGCTAAAATCCCTATTGGAATCATTAGTATGAGTATTTTTGCTATAGTTTCTGTAGTTCCAAAGATAACTAATAAGACAAAAAAATAAGTATCTTTTTTTAATATTGAGTTGTGCTAATTTTTGAGCACCTTTTGGCAGTAGTTGTTTGAGAAATATTTCCCATAATACAGTTACAAAAATAAAGTTTAGTACAGTTTGAATATTAAATTTTTATCCTTCTTTGTGGTATAATTAAAAAATAACAACTTAATAATAACATAAAATAATTAAATAGTCAAATATGAGCATTAAATCAGAAAAGGTAAAAAAAAGAATTGTGAGTGGTATTCAGCCAACTGGAAATCTTCATATTGGAAATTATTTAGGAGCTGTAAAAAATTGGGTTGAATTACATGAAAATTATGATGCATTTTTTATGATTGTTGATTTACATGCTATAACATTAGACCAAAATCCAGAAAAATTAAGGAAAAAAACTCTAGAGATTGCAAAAATTTTTATTGCATCAGGAATTAATCCAGATAAAGCAACAATATTTGTACAGTCAGATGTAAAGGCTCATTGTGAATTAGCATGGATTTTAAATTGTACAACAGCTAAAATGTCAGATTTAAAAAAAATGACACAGTTTAAAGATAAAAGCCTTAAGGGAGGCACTGATAATGCTGGAGTAGGATTATTTGATTATCCAGTGTTGCAAGTCGCAGATATACTTTTATATGACACAGAATTAGTTCCTGTGGGAGAAGATCAGGTACAACATATAGAATTGGCAAGGACTCTTGGACGTAGATTTAATAGTAAATTTAGTGAAACTTTTGTGATTCCGGAGCATAGTGTAACAAAAGAAGGAAAAAGAATCATGGGACTGGATGATTCAACTAAAAAAATGAGTAAAAGTGCAAAAAGCAAATATAATTATATTGCACTACTAGATGATGAAAAAACTATTAGAAAAAAGGTTATGAAAGCAGTTACTGATAGTAAAAATGGTATAACTTATGAAGATGATAGACCAGCTCTCAAAAACCTTATAAATATTTATAAGCTTTTATCAAATAAATCTATTTCTGAAATAGAAATAAAATATAAAGGTAGGGGCTTTGGTGATTTTAAGAAGGATCTGGCAGATATTATAGTTGAATTTGCAATACCGCTTCAGGAAAGAATTAATTCTATAAGTGATGATGAAATTTTAGAAATTTTAGATAAAGGCGCTAAAAAAGCAAATTTAATAGCAGAAAAAAAAATATTAGAAGTACGTAAAAAAATTGGATTTTTGAGATAGTTAAACAAAAACAACCTTTTTTAAAAAAAGGTTGTTTTTGTTTATTTAATAGTTAGTTAATTTCGTATAATATTTAAAATTTCATCAAGCTTTTCATTCATTAATTCTTTTGAATTAGCCTCTAAATTTAATCTTATAACAGGTTCTGTATTACTACTTCTTACGCTAAACCACCATTTTTCATTACTATTATTATTCCAAAAGCTGATTTTTACTCCATCTAATTCAGAAAATTCTCCATTACTGTATACCTCTTTTAGTTTATTTAAAATTTTAGTTGAATCTTTTACCTTAGAATTTATTTCACCACTATGATTATATTTTCGTAAAGTGGAAACTAGTTCTGAAATGTTTTTTCCAGTTTCTGACATTAGATTTAATAATATAAATGTTACATAAGCAGGAAGTTCACCGCCTTTATTTATTTTGAAATAATAGTGACCAGAGAATTCTCCAGCAAATATTGCATCTTCTTTGAGCATTTCAGGCTTTATGAAGGGACCGCCTACACGACATTCCTTAGCTTTACCGCCTTTTTCTTCGATTAGTTCTTTTACCGAGATGGATGAGCGAAGATCATATAATATTGTAGATCTTGGTGTTTCTTTTAATAATGCTTCTGCAATAAAACCAGTTATAAGATCCATTGGTATTATATCACCTTTTTCGTCTACAAATCCTATCCTATCAGCATCTCCGTCATAGGCAATTCCAATACTAGCACCTGTTTCAATAACTTTTTCACGCAGTTCATCAAGAGTGGATGTGTTGGCAGGATTTGCTTCGTGAGCAGTGTAGGGATTATTCAAATTACAATACAATTCAGTTACATTTATATTATCGCTAAATTTTTTATAAATTGGTAGGTCTAATACTCCCATAGTATTTGCACAATCTATTACTATATTAAATTTCTTACTTCCAAAGTTAGCGAATTTTGTAACATATTCATAATATTCATCTTTTATATTGTAAGACTGAATGTTACCAATGTTGTCTACTGGAGTAGCTTTAAAGTTTAAAACATCATTTTTAATATTATTGAATCCTGATTCTAGTCCTACAGGAACTGCATTTTTTCTGCAAATTTTGACACCATTATATTCTATGGGATTATGAGATGCTGTTACAGATATAGCACCATCCACATCTAAGTTCCATGAAGTAAAATATAGCATAGGTGTTGTTATCATGTCCAAGTTAATAACATCGCACCCAGCATCTCTTATGCCTTGAATCATTTCCTTCATGAGACTTTTTCCATGAGGTCTAGCATCTCTACCTACTGCAATTTTTTTTGCACCTAGTTCTTTAACAGCACTAAAACCAATTTTATAAGCAATTTCTTCATTTATATCAGTAGGATAAATTCCACGCACATCATATGCCTTAAAAATTTCTTCATTCATAATCTTTTATTACTTATTATTATTTTTTTATTATAACATTTTATTGACTATGTTGCATTTATCATGCACAATATCAAGTATATAAAAAATTATCAAAAAATATATGACACTTCAAGTAGGAATAGTAGGGCTTCCAAATGTGGGAAAGTCTACACTCTTTAAAGCATTAACAAGAAAACCAGTTGATATACAAAATTATCCATTTTGTACCATAGAGCCAAATGTTGGAATTGTGGAAGTTCCTGATGAAAGACTTATAGAACTTGCAAAGTTTTCAAAAACAGAAAAAATTATACCAACTGTCATAGAGTTCGTTGATATCGCTGGACTTGTAGAGGGAGCAAATAAGGGCGAAGGTCTTGGAAATAAATTTCTAGCAAATATACGAGAGGTAGATGTAATTGCTCAAGTTGTGAGAGTTTTCAAAAATGATGACATAACACATGTTAATAATAAAATTGATCCAGTGTCTGATATAGAAATTATAGAGACAGAATTGATATTAGCTGATATGAGTACTGTAGAAAAAACTATAGTAAGACTTGAGAAATTAGTAAAAGGAGGAGATAAAGATGCTACTAAGCAGTTAGAGGTCGTAAAAAATATCAAAGAAAAGTTGGATTTAGGTAAGTTGGCAATTAGCGCAGATATTCATTATGATGTTGAATCAGTTAGTAATATTATAAGAGATATGGCGCTTCTTACTATGAAACCAATTATGTATGTTTATAATGTTTCAGATGTTGCCAAAAAACTTTCAGAGGAATTAGAAAGAAGACCTCATGTTAAGTTGGATATAAAAATAGAAGAAGAATTGATAGAGATGACAAAGGAAGAAGCACAGGAAATGGAAATGGTTTCTCATATTTCAGATTTGATTATTAAATCATTTGACTTGCTTAAGTTGCAGACATTTTTAACTACTGGAGTAAAAGAGACGAGGGCATGGACAATTAAAAAAGGTGCAACAGCTCCAGAAGCAGGTGGTGCAATTCATACTGATTTTACTAAAAGATTTATACGTGCAGAAATAATAAACTGGAAAAAACTTTTGGAAGCAGGTTCTTTTTCTGCTGCACGAGATACTGGAATATTGCAAACAGTAGGAAAGGATTATATCATGAAAGATGGAGATGTGGTTGATTTTAAAATTGGTTAATATTTTAGTATGTATTTAATTAGTGGATTTAAAAAAATAATAATTATATCTTTAATTTTAATTTTTATTTTAACTGCAAAAGATTCATTTGCTGTCATTGAAGAAATTGATACTGGCTATATAGACACATTTAAAGGTCGTGTAAGTGAAATAGTATCAGAAAGTTCACATGAAATAGCTGAAACAGGAACGTATCAAGTTATACAACAAATTAAAATTTAAATATTAAATGGAGACAGAAAAGGGGAAGTAGCAAAATTTGAAAATGATAGAATTGAGTTAGAACCTGGAGATAAATTTTATTTTGATTATTATAAATATGATGATGGTTCAGAATATTATGCCGTTTTACATAGAGATAGAATGGTTTCAGTCTTGGTTCTTATTGGTGTATTTATTGCTGTTATAGTAATTTTTGGTGGTTGGCAAGGTTTACGTTCCTTAGTTTCCCTTGCAAGTAGTTTGTTTGTAGTATTTTATATATTGATACCTGGATTACTAGGGGGTATAAATCCGCTACTTATAAGTTTTGCTATAGCGGCTGGAATTCTTTTTATAGCGATATTTTTAACACATGGATTTAATAGAGAATCAGTGGTTGCTTATGCAGGTACTATGATTTCAGTTTTGCTTACTGGAGTATTTGCTATATTTGCAGTTTATATTACTAAATTATCTGGTTTTGAATCTGAAGAATCAATATTTCTTAATTTTAAAACTGGAGGCTCATTAGATTTTGTGGGTCTGTTGCTTGGCTCTATCATTATAGGAGTACTGGGAGTTCTAGATGATATAACTATTACACAAGCTGCATTTGTTACTGAACTTTATAATTCAAATAAGGATTTAACTAGTAAGGAGGTGCACAAAAAAGCAATAAGGATTGGTAGAGAGCATGTTGGTGCATTGGTTAATACGTTGGCTCTGGCATATACTGGGGCATTTCTTCCTATGATTTTATATTTTCAAATGTCTCCTCTTAGTAAAAGTCCAGTACTGAACTTAGAAATATTTGCAACTGAAATCGTAAGGATAATAGTGAGTAGTATGTCTCTAGTTTTGGCTGTGCCTATTGTTACTATAATCGCTGTTAAATATCTTAAAGATTATAAGCCGAAAGAAAGTAGTAAAAGTGTCTGATTGTTGGAAATAGGGTATAAGTTAGATGTGATTTTTAATTTTTACCTATTTTAAAAATTAAGACACTGTTATCAATTGGTTCTGTACTAATAATGACTATTGGATTAACAGGTTGTGAAAAACCAAGTTTTCAAAGAGATTATAAAGAAGATTTGAGGTAGGATTTATCAACAATATAAAGTAATACTATATAATTATTAAATTACCAGATAATGTGATGTCAGAAAAATATTGTTAAGCTAAAGAAGGGGGAAATGGTAAAATACTGAAAAAATCGACGGTAATGAGTTTTCTTGGTATAATGGGTATAAGAATTTAAAGATTGATATTTTTTAAAAAGTTGTGTATAAGTTCTTGATAAATTATTTGATGATATAAAATTATGACAATTAGTAAAGAATTATTAGAGGAATTAAAGGAGGTTCTAATCTCTGATAAAAATCGCATTGAAGGAGAATTAGATAAATTTACTCAGAAAAACCCAGATGGAGTTAGAGAAGTAAATTTTCCATCAGATTTAAGTTTTAAGAGAAATGAAAATGCAAATGAGGTTGAAGAATATGTAGATAGACTTGCAGTAGAGGAGAGTTTAGAAGAAGAACTTAAAAATATAAATGAGGCATTGAAAAGAATGGAAAAAGGTGTTTATGGGTTGGATATAAAAACTGGTGAGGAGATAAATATAGAAAGATTAAGAGCTTATCCTGCTGCAGATACAAATGTCTAAAATCTCTTTGAGAAATAATAGAAAACTTCAGCGTCTATGGATTGGAGTTTTTTTATTCATCGCACTAACTTTTATTATAAGAAATATAACTTCTTTTATAAATTTAAATTATTCAGAAATAATTCTTTGTAATTATGGTATTTCATTTGGTATTTTGATACAAAATTACTTATTCTGGATTATTTGGGGAAGTGTTATTAGCTTACTTATTTACTTTTTTATAAATAGTTTTAAAAAATCTTTATTAGTTAGTATTTCATATACGTTAATAATTGTAGGAGGTGTAAATAATGTAATAGATAGATTAATTTATGGATGTGTGATAGATTATATAAGAATTGTTCCGTGGAATGTATTTAATTTAGCAGATGTATTTATATCCACTGGAGCTATAATCATTTTATACTTACATTTTTCCGAAAAACACTAAATATATGTCTTCAAAAATTTTTTCATCAGCAACAATAGGACTTTCAGGCGCTTTAATTGAGGTTGAAGTTGATGTGCTAGGAAGTGCGCTTCATAATTTTACAATTGTAGGATTACCAGATACAGCTGTTAGAGAATCTAGAGATAGGGTTAGTAGCGCAGTAAAAAACAGTGGATTTAAACCTCCTCATCAATGTGGACGTATTACAGTAAATTTAGCACCAGCTGATTTACCAAAATCTAGTCCAATTTATGATGTACCAATTGCTATTGGTTTTCTAGTTGCTACAGGTCAATTAAATTTTGATAGTAAAGATAAGATATTTGTAGGAGAAGTGGCACTTGACGGAACTATTAGATCAATAAATGGAATTTTATCTATTGCACTTTTTGCAAAAGAATTTGGTGTAGAAGAATTATATGTTCCAAAAGAGAATGCAAAAGAGGCATCAGTAGTTGAAGGTATAAAAATAATTGGTGTAAGTAGCTTACTTTCGTTAGTTAAACATCTAGGTAAACAAGAAATAATTAAAGAAGAAGTAGCTGTAGATATAAAAGAGCTTTGTGGTAATATAGAAACGCCACTGGATATGAAGTATATAAAAGGACAGGAACATGCTAAGAGAGCTCTGGAAATTGCTGCTGCAGGAGGTCATAATATACTTTTGAATGGACCACCTGGCTCAGGAAAAACTTTACTTGCAAAAACATTTATTTCTATACTTCCCAAACTTACAGTGAATGAGGTATTAGATGTTACAAAAATATACTCAATTGCAGGATTGCTCAGTAAAAAACAGGAACTTATAAATTTTAGACCATTTAGGTCGCCACATCACAGTGCATCAGGCGTGTCTTTAATAGGAGGTGGAACAATTCCAAAGCCTGGGGAAATTTCCTTGGCTCATAGAGGTGTTTTGTTTCTTGATGAATTTGCAGAATTCCCTAGAGCTGTACTTGAAAATTTAAGACAACCTTTAGAGGATGGTGTCGTTACTATATCTAGAGCAAAGGGTTCACTTACTTTTCCAGCGCATTTTATACTTGTTGCTGCTATGAATCCATGTCCTTGTGGATATGCTACAGATATAGAAAAAAACTGTACTTGTTCTCCGATTCAGATTTTGAATTATAGTAGAAAAATATCAGGTCCAATTCTTGATAGGATTGATATGCATATAGAAGTACCTAGAATTCATATAAATAAGCTAGAAGACGAAAAAAATGGGGAAAGTAGTGATAGTATAAGAGATAGAATAAATAGAGCTAGAAAAATCCAAGAAATTAGATTTGCAAATTTAAGTACTACGACAAATGCAGAAATGAATATACGAGATATTAAAAATTACACAAAGCTGGATGTAAAGTCTATGGAATTACTTAGGAACGCTGCTCAAAAACTAGACTTTTCAGCTAGAGCATATCATAGAATAATTAAACTTTCTCGGACAATTGCAGATTTAGCAGGAGAAGAAAATATTTCCAAAATGCATATTGCAGAAGCTATTCAATTTAGGACAAAAGTATAAAGATGTTTATGAAAAAAATTATTATTTTTCTGATTTTCCTTATAATAACTGGGAGTTGGGGATTTTTTTGGTGGAGTAAAATGCATACTATAGAAAAGATTATAATAATAGATGATGGAGAGGAAAAAATAATTACTAATGTACAACAAGGGACAATTTGTAATGTTTTGAATGAAATAGGTATTGAAATAAAAAATTATGATAAAATATCACCGAAGTGTGATAAATTTATAGAAAAAGATTTAATAATTACCATAAAGAGAAAAAAGATAATTTCTTTGAAAAGAGGTAATAATAATATTGACATAGAAATTTTTGGAAAAGAAAAGTTAAAAAATATTCTTTTAGAAAATGATATAAAATATGATAGCGATGATATTATATCTGAAAATTTAGATTTTGTAATAGAAAATGATACAAAAATTGAAATAATAGTTGTAGATAAAGAAAAAATTACTGAAAATCGAGATGTAAAATTTGATAAAATTATTAAAAAGGATAGGACTAAAGAGATTGGCTATAAAAAAATAACTCAAGCTGGTGTATTGGGAGTAGAGGAATTGACATATGATATTGTTTTGCATGATAATGAGGAATTTAGTAGAGTATTATTTTCTCAAAAGATTGTAAAAGAAGCTGTGGATCAAATAACTACAATTGGTACAAAAAAAGTTTATAAATTTGGAAAAAGTCATAAAGGTCAAGCAAGTTGGTATATTTATAAGGGATGTGATTGTGCGGCAAATCAGTGGTTAGAGATTGGAAGTAAAGTTAAGGTTACAAATAAAGAAAATGGGAAAAGTGTGATAGTAACAATCAATGATAGGGGTCCATTTAGCGATGGTAGAATATTAGATTTAGATAAGGTAGCATTTAAAAAAATTGCTTCAATAGGTGTAGGAGTAATTGATATTAAAATGGAGGAAATTGAAGAATAATTACTATTTAAAAGTATTAAGTAAACTTTCTCCTTGCATCTCTAAAGGTTTTTGTATACCAAAAACTTCAAGGATTGTTGGTGCTATATCAGATAATAGTCCATTTATCTCTACCTGACTGCGTAAAATATCATCTCCAGTTCTTTTTCTATGATTAGTTGGAGTTATTCGCCAAAAAGGAATTAAGCTTGTATTGTGTTTAGTATCAACTTTACCAGTTCTAGGATCATGCATAATCTCCACATTTCCATGATCTGCTGTTATATAAAGCTCACCACCTTTCCTCAAGGTAGTTTTTATTAATGTATTCATACAATCATCTATGACTTTTAGTGCGACTTTAGCTGCTTCTTCATTTCCAGTGTGAGCAACCATATCAGCATTTGCATAGTTAACTAGGATAAAATCATACTTATCTTCATTTATTTTTTTTATCAATGCTTCTGTAATTTCATAAGCAGACATTTCAGGTTTTTCGTCAAAGTTATTAACTGGAAGAGATGGAATTAATAAACGATCTTCTCCTTTGAAGGGATCTTCAATACCAGCATTAAAGAAATAAGTAACATGAGCATATTTTTCAGTTTCTGCGATTCTTAGTTGAATTTTGTTATTTTTAGACAATATTTCACCCAATGTATTATTTATTGTAGTTGGTGGAAAGGCTACAGTTACAGGTAGATTATCTTCATATGCTGTCATTGTGATGAAATTTAGGTTAAGCATTTTACCTCTTTCAAATTTAGTGAATTTTGGCAATACAAAGGCCTTTGTTAGCTGTCTTGCTCTATCTTCTCTGAAATTAAAAAATATCACACTATCATCATTTTTTACTGTTGCTCGTGGAGTTGTACCATCGTCACTAACTATTAAAGGTTCTATATATTCATCTGTGATACCTTTTTTATATGATAGGTGAATGTTTTTAAGAGGATCTGTTGTCAATGTCCCTTTTCCATTTACAAGCATTTGATAGGCTTTATCTATCCTATCCCAATTGTTATTACGATCCATTGCTAAACTTCTTCCAATTATAGTTGCGATTTGTCCAATTCCTATACTCTTACATTCAGATTCTATTTGTTTAAGTATATGGTCTCCAAAGGCTTCTCTGTGAGAATCTCTACCATCTGTAAATAAATGAAGCCATACATTTTTAATATTAGACTGTTTGGCAAAAAGAAGTAATGCATATAAATGGTTACGACTTGAGTGTACCGATCCATCACTCACCAGTCCAAACAAATGCAAATCCCCTTTAGTTTTTTGTAAGTCCGAAGAAACTTTTTGGAAGGCATGGTTTTGCATGAAACTACCATCCTTTATTGCCATGGAAATTTTAACAAGATTTTGATACATTATTCTACCAGCTCCCATAGTCATATGACCAACTTCAGAGTTACCAGCTTCATTCCAAGGAAGTCCCACAGCAGTTCCAGATGCTTGTAATGCAATCATGGGATAGTTGTTATTTAAGAGATCAAAAGTAGGTAGTGAGATTTGATTGATTATATTTTCGGGCGAGCTGGAAATGCCCCATCCGTCAAGAACTACTAGAATTACTGGTTTTGGCATGAAATGTTTAATAATTATTACTTATATTAGTATTGTATCATAGAATCAAGTTATGAGCTTGTCCTCGCATCAAATCATCTAAAATAACACCACAAGCTACATTGATACATCATCTGAAATGACATCAAAGTGTGCTAAGGTATTTAATTAATATAAACCTATGAATATTGAGACTAAAAAACAATATATGGAAACATTGAGAGAAAG
>CAMZLB010000070.1 GCA_947311515.1 Candidatus Moraniibacteriota bacterium
ATGTCTTAATGTGTATTATGCTAATCCTTATCACTCTTGAGAAAGAGGAGCTAATGAGAATGCTAATGGGTTATTAAGAAGATTCTTCCCAAAAGGAACTGATTGGAGTAAGATAACAGATGAGGAGTTATTGAAAGCTGAATATTTGATTGATGCTAGACCACGTAAAAGACTAGATTGGAAAACACCTGTCGAAGTGTTTTATAAAAAAACTGGAATTGATATTTATGGGTGTGTTGCAATAAAAGGTTGAATGTAGCTTTAAAAAGGTTGATTTTGTTTTTAAGTATGTTAAACTAATATAGAAGTTATTTAAATTAGTTTAGTAGATATAAATGGAGAGGTGCTAGAGTGGTCGAATAGGGCACCCTGCTAAGGTGCTAGTCCTTCACGGGGCTCGAGGGTTCGAATCCCTTCCTCTCCTCAAAATTAATCTTCCGCTCGCAAAAGCGACGAAGAACGGCACACCTTGCTAATTTGTTACGTAGTACGCTTGTAAAAGTAGAAGACGGCACGAATAAAAATCCAACAATTGATACATATCCCTTCCAAAATTGCCAAACTACTTGAAATTGGCGTTGATGATTTAATATAGAAATAATTATAGCAAATAAAAAAGAAGTACAAGTAAAAATATTAAATAATGAGATTACAAAAATAATTGAAGATTCTTTTAAAAATGTAACTTCCAAAAAGTATTATTGATAGAATCTTTGGGAAATATATTTTAGATCTATTTTGTTAATTTTTACTAATAAATTAGTTTTGCAGTTTCTCCTTAAAGAAATAGGAATAATATTATCTTGAAGGATGAGATGTTAATTGTTGATTTTGCATTGGAATATAAGGATGATAAAAAAACTTTTAAAAATAAAAATTACCTTTTTAAAATATTGAGTACTAACGAAAAAAGAGAAAATATTGGGTGGTTTTTCTAATATTGTTTTTTATTTATTATATATATAAATGCTTTGTGTGTGCACCTTTTTTTTGCCATTTAACCAATAAGTTAACTCATAATACCCATATTTAGGTGGTGCCATTAGCATACCACTGCCATTTTTTGCGTTAATTGTGGATATTGCCTTAGATAAGTCTTTGCCTCTATATGGCATAAGGGCTACAATATCTTTTTCTCTATTTGGACCAGTCCAAGACAAGTTTATCATATCGCTAGTTTTTATTTTTTCTTCAATTTTAGCAAATTTTATCACGACATCATTTACTTTTAAAGGTCTTCTAGATAAGACGTGCTTTTGATTTAATAAATATATAATATCATAATCATTTGCTTCAAATGGTGCGGTGATATTAGCAATACCAGTTTTTTTATCTAAATAAGGTATTATATCAAGATTATCTTCATAAGCAGTAGAATCAGATGGAACAATAGCTATAACATCATTTTTATTATTGGGACCAATCCAGGTAACAGAAAATGTTTGACCAATATCTACTATATCCTCTGCCGAAATATCTGCTATTGTTTTTTTGATTTCAAAATTTTCTCTAGCAAGCACTCTTTTTTTGTCATGCCAATAAACTATATCATAGGAACCTTTTTTGGTAGGTATTCCAATTTTACTTATTCCACCTCTACTAGCTAAATCATCTAATACAAATAGATTGTCCTCAAAGTCGAATGAGTTTTGTGGAACTATCGCAAATATATCCTTGGAATCATTAGGTGCAGTCCAAGATATTGTCATTTCATTTTCTATAGTGGTTTTACCTAGAAGTTTCAATTTTACTATTGCATTACTATCAACATCTTGCTGTGAGTTAGGTGTAAATGTTTTCTTTTTTGAGCCCGTTGTTTTGCTTAGAGCTTCATTTAATTCATTCCCATCTTTTGTAAATATAAACTCTCCTCCAGTTTCATTGGCTAAACATCTAAGTCCAGTAGTTTCGGAGTTCTCTATATTAAAAGCAATAACGCTTACTTTAAAATTTTTGCTTTCAGATTTTAATTCTTTAGCAAATTCACATAAATTTACACCACAGCTTTCATCTCCATCTGAAATAAGAATTACATTTGATGCAATTTCTTTAGAGTTTAAAAATTTAGCAGCTTCAGATATTGCTCCACCTATAGGAGTTCTACCTTTCGGGCTTATTTTATCTAGTATTTTTGAAATATTTTCTGAGTTATTTTTCTGAGGATTAGTTAAAATTTCAATATCACCACAATCCCCATTTCTTCTGTGTCCATATGCCATAAGACCAATCTTACTATCATTTAAATTCTTGACGGTATCTTTTAGTGCATTTTTTGCTATATCCAGTTTTTTTGTCCCATTTATAAGTCCCCACATACTTCCAGAAGCATCAAATATTATCATTGTTTTATGAGACTTGTTTTCGTCGGATATTAATTCACTTATGGAGGAACTTTCTTCTTCTTGTTTTTCTTCTTGATTTGGCGAGTCTTTGGGGTTTTTGTCTTCTTTTTTATCATTAGAGCAACTTGAGATAATCAGTGCAAATGTTAAAAAAAGTAGTAGTTTTTTCATGTAAAAAATTTATATTGTATATCTTATAATATTAGCAAAGAATGATGAAAAATAAAACACCTAGCTCTTGTATAATAAACCTATCTCTAAATAATCTTGATTAAACAATTTATCCTAATGTTCTAGATTACCATTGCTTAAATATAGTAGTTTTTTTAAAAAAAACTACGTAAGTTATATTTATTATGCAGTTATGTTAGTAATTTATTTAAGTACTTTATGGATAGTATATTTATACCTTAGATATAATCTTATCAAATTATTCTATAATAACATGTTTAAGTAGAGACTATAAAACTCTATAATTAAGTGAATTTCATATTTCTTCTTAAAAAGATGGTATAATAGACGTGAAGTTTATAAGATTAATTTTGTAAAAAATAATATGAAAATTGGAATTATGGGAGGGAGAGGCTCTTTTAATCATGAAGTTGCAAAAAAATTTATAAAAAGACATAAAATAAAAAATGCAGAAATTAAGTATCTTTATACAACAGAAAATGTTTTAAAAGGTATAATTTCAAATGAAATTGATAGGGGGGTTTTTGGTATTTACAATAGTAAATCATTGTTAGTAGATGAAACTATAAAGGTAATTGGACATTATTTATACGATGTGATTTCATATGAAACTCTTCTTGTTAAACATTTTTTGATGACATTGCCAAATATTAAATTAAGTGATGTAAAAGTGATATCTGGTCATCCAGAAGCAATTGTACAATGCAGAGAAACACTTGATAGAAAGTATAAAAATTTAAGCATTGTAAGTGGCTCAGGAAGTAAAATTGATAGTACTGCTGTTGCTGAGGCACTTATAAATGGTGATATATCTAGAAATACTGCTGTTTTAGGCTCATCTGCTATAGCTGATTCATTTGATTTGATTATTCAAGATAAGGATTTACAGGATGATTTCAACAACACAACGACCTTTCTTTTTGTTAAAAAATTTGAATAGTTTTTATGAAAATAGGAATAAATGCATCATTTTTAAGAAAGCCAGCTACGGGAATTGGACAAGTTACACTTCATTTTTTAAATGAGCTTTTTAGATTAAAAAGAGAAACTAGAGTATTGGATGGTATAGAATTCATTTTGTACTTGGAAAAAGATATAAAAATAGAATTGCCAAGAAATTTTTATTTAAATATAACTAAGTCAGTATATAGGAGAGATGATTTAGTTCGAAAAATATGGTGGGAAAAGTATATTTTACCAAAAGAAGTTAAAAAAGATAAGTGTGATGTATTTTTAAGTATGTATCAATCAGCTACCATTATAAAAAATGGCACAAGGCATGTGATGATAGTCCATGATATAATACCAAAAATATTTTCTGTTTATCTGGGAAATTTTAGAAAAAAACTATATCAAAAACTTATAGATTCGGCAATAGTTTATTCTGATGAGATAATTAGTGTATCGAATAACACGAAAAAAGACCTAAAGAAATATTTTGATTTGAATTTAAAAAAGATAAGTGTTTCATATATAAGTGTGGATCCGATTTTTGAAAAAAAAATTTTAAAAAGAAAAAGTGAGGAAGTTCTTAGAAAATATGGTTTACAAAACTATATCTATATAGGAGGAGGACTCGAAGTTAGAAAAAATGTAGAAAATAGCTTAAGGGCTTATGCGCTTCTATGTAAGGATAAAGATTTAAAAAGTGAAATGCCAGATCTACTTATTTCAGGTAAATTTACCCAAAGCTTGGTGCCTATGATTACAGATGTTCCGAGCTTAATAGAGGAATTAAATATAAAAGAAAAAGTAAAATTTGTAGGATTTGTGGAACAAGCAGATTTACCTATTCTTTATAAAAATGCAAAATGTTTTCTTTTCCCGTCTAGTTATGAGGGTTTTGGTATGCCAGTGTTGGAAGCAATGAAAGAAGGCGTTCCTGTGATAACATCTAGAAATTCAAGCTTAGCTGAAGTTGGCGGAGAAGTGGTTTTGTATACTGAGTTAAACATTGAGAGCATTGCAAAAAGTTTAAAAAAAATATTGACAGATAAAATTTTTGCAGATAAACTTGCAAAAGAAGGAAAAGAGCGAGCAAAAATATTTAATTGGGCTAAATTTTCTAAAGATATTATTTCTATTTTAAAAAATGAGTAATCATGAAATTTATTTATACATTTCTATATTTGGCTGTGTTAGTATTTTTTATTATATTTTTGTCTTTTTTTGGAGATAAAATAGTTGTTTCTGTTTTGGAAAATGGTATTGTTGTTATCTTGTTAATTGCGGTAATGACTATTATTACATTTGCAAAGCCAAAAGTTTCATTTTGGTTTTTTGTTGCAACTCTTCCTTTAGAAATAATGTCTATTAAACTTTCCTTGTTATCGATTGATTTGAGACTCTATCAATTATTTAGTGTTATGCTAATAATTTCTATTATAATAAATTTTATATTAAAAAATGAAGTTATCAAAATTCCAAAAATTAATACACTTGATATTTTATTGGGAATTGTTGCTTTTGTAGGATTATCAGCTTTATTTATAAAAGACCTGTCAGTTCGTGGGGAAATTATAATGATTTCATTTTTTTCTTTGTATGTAATAACTAGGATTTTTGTAAGAACTAATCAAGATGTAATTAGATTTTTTAAAGTTTTCTTGCTTAGTGCAACAATTGTTTCAATTTATGCTTTGGTACAAAATTATCTTTCAATTCATGAAATTTATAATAATAGTATCATGAGCGAAAGACCAAATGCTACATTTGCTGAAGCTGATTGGTTGGGAATGTTTTTAGTTGTTACCTTATCTTTTAATTATGTGATACTTTATTTTTTTTCAAAACGTTATAACTATAAGCATTATGAAGGAGGTAAATATCTAAATTATTTTTCACTTTTTTTAGTTATTAGTGCACTTATAACCACAGTTGCTAGAAGTGCTTGGCTTGGCGGTATTGTAGTTACGGTTTTATTTTTTATCGCATTATCTCTTAAATTTAATTTTAAAGATTATATTAAAATAGTTTTTTCTATTTTATCTATCACTTTCTTGGCTTATATTTTTGTAGTATTCGCTAATTTTTCAAATTTTTCATTGTACAATAGAATTTCTAGTACAACATCAGGAAAACAAATAATAACTATTGCATGTGATAAAGATTTACATATTAAAGAAATATCTAATATTACGGAGCTTGCTTCTATTAACTGTGAACATATAAATTTAGAAGAAATCGAAAGTCAAGAAAAAATAGGAAAATATGTAACAACGGTGTCTAGACCTGATCCTAATGTGAGCATTAGATCTGAGATATATAAAAAATCTTGGGAGGTCATAAAAAATAATTGGATTGTAGGCTATGGGTGGGGTAGCAGTCAAGAGATACTTGGAGTTGATAGTGCTGGAACTGCACTCAATACCAGTAATATTTTACTAGAAATTTGGATTTCGGCTGGAATCGTTGGTGTTGTTGCGTTTTGTTTAGTTATTATCATATTATTATTTGATAGTAGTAAGAAGTTTTTGTTATCAGATAATTCTTTAGGACAATCTTACGCACTATTTGGGATTTTGTGTTTAGTTGGGATTTTGATTCCAAATATGTTTAATGCAGGAATATTTATGGGATTTATATGGGTATTATTAGGCGTTATTGTTACTTTGAATTCTAAATCAATGATGAAAAATAATTTTAAATTATGAAAAAATGGAAAAAAATATATAGTAAGGAGGTATTTTATGAATATGGAAGAGGAATAGAGGAGGTTATTTTTGAGATGCCAGACAAAAGAGAGGAAAAATTTTACTTACATAAAGAGGTAGATGCTGCCTTTGTTTTTGCTTTAACAAAAGATAATGAAGTGATTTTAGTTAGGCAATTTAGACCAGGCCCAGAAGACTTTACTTTGGAGGTTCCAGTTGGTGCAGTTGACGAGGGTGAAGAATGTATAATAGCTGGTGGAAGGGAATTATTAGAGGAAACTGGGTATAAGTTTGATACTATAGAACACATGACTTCAGTTTATCGATCAGTATATGGAAAGGCACAAAATCATTTATTTGTAGCTAAAGATTGTGAGCTTGTGGCTCCGCAAAATTTAGATAAAAATGAAGATATTGAAGTAGTTTTGCAATCTGTATCTGAATTTAAAGATAATATAAAAAATATAAGATGTTCACATACTATTGCAATGAGTTATTATGCACTTAATTACCTAGGTTTGTTTTAACTTCTATTGCATATGTCTTAATTTTTTACTATAATAATAATGTACATAGGGGCGTGTACACATATAAGAATACATTGATCAATCTTCTGGATTGGGTTGTGCAATGTATTCTTAATCAATCCAATAAGAAAAAAAAGGGGGGGGGTAAAAAGGAACTCAAAATAAGTTCTAAAGACTTCTTAATATGTATTTAATAATGTATATAGTTCTATGGAAACCAGTAGAACAATTGAGATAAAATTTCAGAGTCGCTGGTCTATACAACGATTTAGACAAAATTCCCCTCTCTAAGGGCCTCGGTGGGTTTTAAGAAAATAAGAAGGAAAACTCTGTAACATTTCAAAATTTTTTGTTGTGTAACAGAGCTTTCTTTTTATTTAAGAATAATATCTAAATTAGAAATATAAGTCATGAAAAAGTTTTTATTTATAACTAAACTTTTAAAAAGTGGAAGTAAAGGAGCTATTTTCCTTGTTGGAATAGTTTTGGGTATTGTGATAACTATAACTAGTTGTGATTGTGATTTAAAAAAAATATTTAATTCTGAAAATCTGGAATTGGAAAGTTTCTTTGGTGAATTTTCTAATGTGAATAATAATTCAAGTGGTAGTCATAATTACAGTGATAGTACAGAGTCAAATTTATTTGTAGTAGAGCGTGTAATTGATGGAGATACAGTTGTTATAAAAGGCGGAGAAAAGATTCGCTTTATAGGAATGGATACACCAGAAAGAGGAAAATTTTATTATAAAGAGGCAACAAATTATCTAAAGGCTTTAATAGGAGATAAAAAAATACGTTTAGAAAAAGATACTTCAGATAGGGATAGGTATGGTAGACTACTTAGACATGTCTATGTTGGAAATGTTTGGATTAATGCTAAAATGATAGAAGATGGTTACGCTAGACTTTTAACAGTTCCACCTGATATAAAGCATGTTGATAAATTCAAAGAATTGGAGAAGATAGCTAGAAAAAATAAAATAGGATTATGGAGTGATAATATTAAATAATTTATAGATATATGATAAAAGCAAATGAGGCAGAAATTATGGCTCCAGTGGGTAGTTATGAATCTTTGTCAGCAGCAATAAATGCAGGAGCTGATAGTGTGTATTTTGGTGTTACACAGCTAAATATGAGAGCAAGAGCTGCAGATAATTTTACAATAAAAGATTTAGAAAATATTGCTAGCAAATGTCATAAAAATAATGTAAAAGCATATTTAGCGGTAAATACATTACTTTATGATCATGATGTTACAATTATGAGAAAAATTGTGGAGGCAGCAAAGGAGAATGATATAGACGCTATAATTGCTTTTGATTTTGCTTGCGTTCAGCATTGTAATGAAATAGGTATACCAGTACATTTAAGTGTGCAATTTTCTATATCAAATTATGAGAGCGTTAAGTTTTTTGCTTCTATTACTAATAGGATTGTTTTAGCGCGTGAACTTACTATTGATCAAATCAGAAATATTCACAAAAAGATAATAGAAGAACAGCTTATAGGTAATGAAGGTCGACTTATGGAGATAGAGGCTTTTGTGCATGGAGCGCTTTGTGTAGCACAATCTGGTAGGTGTTATATGAGTTTATACACAGATAACTCTAGTGCAAACAGAGGTGCTTGTAGGCAAAATTGTAGGGCAAAATATAAGGTAACTGATGTTGATACAGGTAAAGAATTGATTGTGGATAATAATTATATAATGAGTGCTGCTGATATATGTACTATTGAGTTTTTGGATGAACTTTTAGATGCAGGTGTATTGGTTATGAAAATAGAAGGAAGAGGTAGACCTCCAGAATATGTTGATACAGTTGTTAATGCGTATAAGAGTGCTTTAAATGATATAGAAAATAATGTTTATAACAGAGAATCAAAAGAGATATATATGAAATCTCTTAAAAAGGTATTTAATAGAAAATTATCAAATGGAAATTATTATCTAGGTCGTGAATTAGGGGAGTATAGTGATACATACGGATCAAGAGCTACTAAAAAGAAAGTGTATATTGGACGAGTCTCTCATTACTTTCCAAAGCCAAGTGTTGGTGAAATAAAAATTGATGCAGGAATTCTCAAGAATGGAGATGAATATGTAATAATTGGTGCAACAACTGGAGTTTTGAATGGCAAAGTTTCAAATTTACGAGTTAATGGAGAAGATGCAGAAGAGGCAAAAAAAGGTAATCTCATTACAATCACTGTATCAAAAAGAGTTCGAATAAATGATAAGTTTTATAAAGTAGAAGATAGAAATTAATTATATGGGAGTAAAAAAAATTACAGTATCACACAAAAGGAATGATTGTATAGGTTGTGGTTCATGTGTGTTACTTGCACCAAATCACTGGTCTATGGATTCAGATGATGGTAAGGCAAATTTGAAATGTTCTAAATGGAATGGTAAGGAATTTAAAGTTGTGAAAATTGACGAAGATGAGATAGAAGAAAATATTTCAGCTGCAAATGCTTGTCCGATAGGTATTATAAGAATTAATGGGTATAATAAATAATATCACTACAAATCTATGTTTTATGCAGTTTGAATGGAAATAAAGATGTACGAAAAGTCTTTTTGCATAAAATTTAATTAAGTAGAAATCGTAAAACTAACTTATTAGTAAATTTAAAAAATAAATCCAAGATATATTTTCAAAGTCATGTGCTCATGAGCTTTTCGAAAATTATATTTTACAAAAATAAATAATTTTTGGAGTTTCGTGAATCTTCCTAAAAATTTCATAAAATATGATATTTTTATTGATGATTTATAAGTTATATATGAAATTTGACAAAATAAGATTTGTTTGCTATAATGACTAGTCATTTTAAGTATAAGATTTATTTATGAATAAAGTCAAGAAGAAAAAAATTAATTTGCTTGGTTTTCTGATAGCCATTATAATTACAAGTGTATTTATGTTTGCATTGTTTGACAGAGTGCCAATATATGGAATTGCTAGTAATGTTATTGTGATGTTACCAGAAGGTAAGTCACAATCCTATGCAAATCATGTAACTGGAAATATTGCAGGAATTATTCAAAATATATTTGATGATAGAAAGTTCGTAGGTAGGCCAACAGGTATTATTGTAAAAAGTACTCCTACTAGTGGACTTATAACTATAAATGTATATGAGAAAGACACTGCTAAAGCTTTTAAATTACATAAAGCACTAATTGGTGCTATGAAGAAGGAAGTATCGGTGTATTATCCAAAATCAACTGGTATAGAAATTAAATCAATAGGACAGTCATATAAAACTACTAGAATATCATATGTTTTTGGTGTTGTAATACTATCTATTGTAATTGGATGGTTGCTTACTCTGCATCTTTCAGAATTAATGCGTAACTTTTTTCCTAGTAAAAACAAAGAGGATGAAGAATATGAAGATGTAGGTGCACCTAGTCATGGTTTTATAAAGAGAATGCTTAAACAGGGTAAAAAAGGGATTGAAAAAAATGAAAAAGATGAAGAAGGAATAAATGCATATACTTGGTCAGACTTAGGAGGTATTGGAAGTAATAGAGATGTAAATAATGATGCAATTTTAGAAAGTGATGCAAATTATGATTCTGATAAAGATACAAATAAAGAAGCTATGTATACAAAAATAGAAAAAAAAGATGATGCAATGATGAGTACGGGAGATGTTTTGGAAAATAAGATGGAGTTGAGTCAAGAATATAATATACCAAAAACTGAATCTACTAATCAGACACAGGTAGGGTATTTTGCTGATGACACAGAAGAATATAAAGAGGCAGATAATTTTACTCAAAAAGAGGTTATAGATCAAGAATTATTTTCTACTGAAATAGTAAATAATGAAGAGAAAGTTAATTCTGAATTTAATATGGCAGAAAGTAGAAATGAATTAAATAATCTTACAGAAAATGAATCAGAAATTTCTCATAATGATTTAACTAGAATGCCAAAACATACTAGAGATAGTGTTATTGAAACAAAAGAAATTGAATACGAAAAAGAGCAGTTTGATGTAGAAAATAATAATATTGCTCAAATTATTCCAGAAAAGGTAAAGGAGGTAGTAGCGAAAGAAAGAATTATCCCTCAAAGTGTAGAGACTTCAGGGAGTAATTTAGAAGGGATTGACAGTGAAAGGAATGGGGAGTATTTAAATTCCTTAGGTCCTATGGGATTTGATAGGATATGTGAAGTGAAATCTCCCAATGGAACTTATGAGTATATACCAAAGGATTGTAGAAAAGAAGATTCTGATTTCAAAGAAGTAAAGGAGATTAGGAATGATTTTAATAATTCTCTTGCATCGATAGGAGCTAAAGAAAATAATGATTTATCAGTAGAAAAAAAGGGAGACAAAAATCAACTTGATGAAATAAGAAAATGGACTGATGTAAGTGATGAAGTGACTAATCAGTTTAGAGGTTCTAATTTGACTGAAGGTGATGCAATTAATTTGAATGATAATGACCCATTTAAAGAGGTAGAGTATACTAATAATGATTCAATAGCTGAAGTAGATGAAAATATTTTTTCTAATTCTAATGACGTTTCAGATCTAGAGGGTAAAAAGTGTGAAATTGAAAAAGTAATTACTGGAGGATTAGCATTACCAGAGATTGAAGAGGAATATGAAGATACTGAAAAGAAAAAAGAGACTTTGTATGCAGAGGTAGCACAAAGACAGCAATCGCAAAAAAGTATTTCTAACTCAAATAAAATACCTTTTGTTCCAAGTAATTTACCAATTGTGGATTCGGGTACTGAAATAATACAGGAAAAAATTGAACAAAAAGATAAAATAGATAGTGAGGGCAGTGAAATGGTGAGTGAGTTTGAAAGAGAGCCAAGTGATGAAGATTTAAAGAGAAGATTGAATGAACTTTTGAATGGTTCTATGTAAAAAATGAAAGATATTTAAAGATCTTACTTAAATTTCTCATTATAATCAAAAATTATATATAAATTGTCTAATAAAAAAACATTGTACAAAACAAATATAACAAACTTGTCCTTTGAAGAAAATTGATGAAACTAACTTATTGGACAGGCTCTTAATAAAAACAATAAAATTAATCTATCTTTACTTTTATTCGCAGAGTTTCAAAAGAAGTATATCGGGTAATTTTTGTTTTGCTTAAGTATAGTGTTTGTGATATGCTAATTATGATAATATATTTAAGTATAATACTATGAAAAGCATTGATACATTTATAGATGGATTAAAGGTTTTTGAAATGGATGTGTATGGAGACGAGAGAGGATTTTTTGTGGAGGAGTATAGTAAAGAAAGATATGAAAAATTATTAGAAAATGTTGAATTTGTACAAGATAATGTTTCTAAATCAGCAAAAGGAGTTTTGAGAGGATTGCATTTTCAAAAAGAACCTTATGCACAAGGAAAGCTTGTAAGTGTAAAATTTGGTAGAGTTTTTGATGTTGCTGTTGATTTGAGACCAGGTTCAAAAACATATGGAGAATACTTTAGTATTGAGTTGAGTGAACCAGTATTTGATGGCGATAAATGGAGTTGGACTCAGTTTTATATACCAGATGGATTTGCACATGGGTTTTTATCTCTTGAAGATAATACTATTTTTTCTTATAAGTGTACAAATTATTATGCACCAGATTATGATGCGGGGATTATGTGGAATGATAAAGATGTAGCTATTGAATGGCCTAAAATGGATATTGAATATAATATATCAGAAAAAGATAAAAAGCACCCAACTATAAAAGAATTTAAGTTAAATGCATAAATTATGAATAATCTAGAAAAAGAAGAATCATGGAAGATTCTTTCAAAAGAAGAGCATTATAAAAATGAACGTTTTAGCATTTCAAAAGAAAAGTTTGTAACACCTAGAAAAACAGAGGGGGTGTATTATGTCCTTGAATCTAATAATGGGGTAAAAATTGTAGCATTGGATGGTGATGATGTAGTAATGATTGAAGAATATAGATATCCAGTAAAAAAGAGAATATTGGAGATTCCAGGAGGTGGAATTGAAAGTGATTTACCAGAAGAAGCAGCAAAAAGAGAATTATTGGAAGAAGTTGGTGCTAGTGCAAAAAATTGGAAATTATGTGGTGTTATAGATGTTTTACCAGGTCTTATCCGAAGTACTTGTCATATATTTTTGGCTAAAGATTTAACTTTTTCTGAAAGAATTTTAGATGACACAGAGGCAGATAGTACTGTAGTAAGAATAAATAAAAAAGAAATTTATAAAATGCTAGACAACGGTGAAATTGAAAATTCAATAAGTGCTTCCGCTTTACTAGCTGTAAGAAAATATATAGATTTATAATTATCTCATGGGAAAAAGTATATTAAATATAAGTTATGTTGTTTTGGTTGTAATAAGTGTTTTTTGCTTTTCCTTTTTTGAAGTTTTTGCTTATAGTTCTGATGATATGAAAATAAAAGAACTAGAGAGTAAAATGCAAATATTGGAATATGAGCAAAAATATGAAGAAAAATATAAATTATTGGAAGATAGGATAGAAAACTTTTTTGATGATGAGAAGAGGGAACTAGAGAAAAGAAATAATGAAATAGGTAATTTGGAGGGTCAGGTAGAGGAAAGGTGGGTATTATTGGATAGTCAAGTTAATATATTTGGAGTGTTTTTAACTTTTTTTTCTTTGATTATAGGTTTTGTTGGATTTTTTGGATACAAAAAAATTAAGGAAAGGATTGAAAATGAAATAGAAAAAACAAATAAAGAATTAACAAAACAAAAAGAGGAAATTGAAGAAATCGCAAAAGAGGCTGAGTATAGTCTCAAAAAAATAAAAGAAAATGAAGATAAATCTGAAAAAGCTGTAGAAAGAATGGAAAAAATTACAAATAAGGTTTTTGATGGTGATGATCTTAATGAAAATGAAAAAGATGTGTTTCAAGAAGAGGTCAAAAAAATTAAGTCAAATAAACCGAGTGATTTAACTATACTTGATATATTCATATTAGGAAGTGATAAAATATACAAAGCACAAAAAGAAAAAGACATTGAAGAAAAAAGAAAATTATTTGAAGATGCTATAGAAAAGTTTGATTCTGTAATTAATGTAGATAAAAATAATTTTTATGCTTATTTAGCTAGAGGAGTTGCTAAAAATGAGTTAGAACAATATAAAGAAGCTATAGAGGATTTTGATAGAGCTATTGAACTAGATCCACAAAATTCTTTTGCTTATATTAACCGAGGAGCTACTAAAAATGCGTTAAAAAAACACGAAGAAGCTATTTAGGATTATGATAGAGCTATTGAACTAGATCCACAAAATTCTTCTGCTTACAGTAACCGAGGAATTGCTAAAGACGAGTTAGAAAAATATAAAGAAGCTATAGAAGATTATGATAGAG
>CAMZLB010000071.1 GCA_947311515.1 Candidatus Moraniibacteriota bacterium
CATGAGCATCATTAATCCCATCTCCATCACTATCAACTCCATTATCATTAACTCCATCTCCATTTACATCTACATCAGATATATCATTAATTCCATCTCCATCACTATCAACTCCATTATCATTAATACCATCTCCATCTACATCTACATCTGCACCATCAGGGATTCCATCTCCATCTGTATCTATATTTATATCATTTGGGTCAATAGCATCTGGTAGCCCATCATTATCATTATCTTTGGTATTATCAATAGTATCATGAGCATCATTAATACCATCTCCATCACTATCTTTTCCATTATCATTAATACCATCTCCATTTACATCTACATCTGAAATATCAGGGATTCCATCTCCATCACTATCTTTTCCATTATCGTCAACACCATCTCCATTTACATCTACATCTGAACCATCAGGGATTCCATCTCCATCACTATCATAGTTATGATATTGTGTTCCAAGTACACCCTCTTCTCTATCTGAAATTCCATCATTGTCACTATCTAATAGTTGATTAGTAGTGTTATCTTCATTGTACGCTCTATCCTCTCCACAACCAAATAAGAGTAGAATGGAAAATATAATAGATATTATTTTAATATAACTTAAATGCATCAGTTTCTCCTTTTAGGATAATTTAATATAGCTTCAATACGGCGATTTTTAGCTCTGCCATCTGGAGTACGATTTGAGGCTATTGGCATACTCTCTCCCATTCCCTCGGCATGTACTCTTGTAGGGCTAACTCCTTTAGAAATTAGTGCTTGAACAACAGAATTAGCTCTTCTATAAGATAGTGATTTATTTAAACTATCAGAACCTTTGCTATCTGTATGTCCCACAATAGTAACCATACTACCTCTATTTTTAAGTAAAAAACTCGCAAATCCATAAATTTTATCCATTGAATAATCTCTAATTTCAGCAGAGTTTGTCGCAAAATGAATCTTTAATGTTGCTTTTATGGGGCAACCATAACCATTAACTGAAAAATTACATGGAGTCTCTGGACATTTATCTAATCTATCCTCTACTCCATCTCTATCTATGTCTGGTGCTGAAATTTTAATGGAACACTCATTACTATTTGAGTAGATAATTTTTTTAGGCTCTCTAATAATCACAGGTTTTACAGGAGGTGGAGTAGATAATTTTATTATAGGTTTTATAATAATAGGTTTTATAGGTCTTTTGACCTCTTTTATAATAGGTTTTATTATAGTTTTTCTATAGTTAAGAGGAATAGTTAATCCTGCTGTTAATATAGCCTCATTATTCTCATTTTTATTACCTAAAATTTGTAGAAAACGACCCTCTAGTTTCCCTTTATATCCATTTTTAATATCAATATTGATACCTCCACCACCTTGAATAAAGGGATGACTCTCAATAATCCCTTTTTTTTCTCCTACAACTTTCTCATATCCTAAACCAGCAAGGGCATAAGGTGTTATATTAGTTCTATTTTCATACTCATATATAGCATTTATAGAACCTTTAATAAGAGCTTCTGCCTGCTCCTCTTTTAAATCTACATACTCAAAGTCAACCCTTGGGCTAATAATATATGAACTATCTTGATATGATATGGCAAATGTTGGATTATTGAATTTTGAACCGTTACTATTTTTAGTAGAGGTTACTCCCATGTTAATACCAATTTCTCTTTCTGGAGTTGTTGCTTGTAGAAGTGTTAATATAGATATTGTATAGAATACTTTTTTTAAAATCACTCTATCTCCTAAATACTGAATTAGAGTTAAATTTTAACATATTTGTATTCTATTTTTTTAGTAAAATTATATTTTTATTAAAATTAATATATTAATCTTAATATTTATGATAATTTTATAATACAATATTGTTATAAATAATTTTATATGTTTTAGAGTATTCTATTGTTACTATTTTTTGGAATAAAATATTAAAATGGATAACTTATCTCTACAGCAAAACTTATTGCCGTAGAGTTAAAACTATATAGCCTCTTTTTTAATTAAACGAAGTGCTATAATTGTGCTAAGAAGCATCATTAGAAATAGACCTAAATTCGAAAATACAGGAATACTCTCTCTATATGGTTCACAAACACATTGTCCTGTAATCTCAATTGTAGAGGTATTGCTAATATTACCATTTGTGTCACGGACAATATACTTTATTGGAGATGGAATAGTTATGGAACATCCATCATCAATAAGAGTAAATACTATTTGATTATCATTAGTAACATGCCATTTACCTTCTCCAATAACCATAATTTCATCTGTAAATGTTCCATCACTATTGACAAGTAGAACAGTTGCTCCTGCAGGTATACCTAGATCATTTCCAAGAACATCAATAGTTATAGGATTTGAGTTACCTTGAGCTATACCAACATCATTATGAGTTATAATGTTTTGATTATATGATGCAGTAATAGGAATAGTAACAGTAGCATTTAAACTTTTAACTCCACTACTATTAACTACCATATAGGTAAATTTTACATCTCCTACAAAATTAATATTTGGGTCAAATTTTAACCCATTTGCCTCTTCTAATGACAATGTTTGATTTAAATGAATAGGAGTTTTACCATCTGCCATATATAGAACACCTTGATTTTCACTTGGCAGTGAAGTGATAATAAATTTAGTTACAGCATCTCCATTACTATCTTTTCCAGATAGATTTAAAATATCTACAGCACCTATATTATTTGGCATCTTAGGGTTAATTTTATCATCTGCAGTAGGTGTAGTATTATCTACAATATTA